>CAYYBR010000268.1:0-5537 GCA_964470035.1 uncultured Saprospiraceae bacterium | reverse complement strand
AACCAGATAGTACGATCTATACGCATGATGGGACACTAGTTGAAGATAGAGTACTAACGGGAGCGGGCTTTGATTTAGACTTTGACGGAATAGGGACATTTGATATCAATGCAGACAGTGTACAGCTGAGTAATGTAGTACAAGGCGATGGGTTTGGAGTTGATGATACAGAGACTTTTACAACAATAATAGGTTCAACTGCTGATGGAGTATTGATAGATATAGACGTAAATGAAGTTCTAGCGGCACAGGAAGACAGTACGATCTACACACATGATGGTACACTTACAGACCAGAGATTTATGACGATGGGTACTGTAGCAACACCACATGATCTACACTTTGTTAGTCCGGATGATGCGGACACAATAGTTATCACTAGTGATGGAAGGATGGCTATAGGAAGAAGCTTTGTGATGACGGGTACGGGTACTGCAGAGGACATCAGGTTGGATGTTGATGGTGATATCTTGGCGATCCAAGTACATGCAAGTTCTGATGCGAGATTCAAAAAGAACATTAGTCAAGTTGAAAATGCTCTTGATAAGGTGTTAGCTATAGAAGGTGTAACATATAATTTTAAGACAGAAGAGTTCACTAATAGGAACTTCCCGACTAAATCTCAACTTGGATTTTTAGCGCAGAATGTTGAAGAGGTTATACCACAAGTAGTAAAGACAGATGCTTATGGTTATAAGAGTATCGACTACTCAAAACTTACCGCACTACTTAATGAAGCGATCAAAGAACAACAGTCTCAAATAAATGAGCTTAATGGAGAACTACAAACAGTCATAGACCTCAACAATCAGTTGTTAGAGGAAATTAGGCAAATAAGAAAGGACTTTAAGGCGATGAGCGATGAGCGATGAGTGACCTCGCTTTATCAGATGAAGATTAGGTTCATCGAAAAGTTCAAATTATAGGTTTAGCCTCCCTTCTTAATAGAAGGGGGGCTTTTTCTTTTTCAGAAAAACATATTAAAAATTTCTTTAATATGTAAAATACCATTATACTTGTGCTCGAATCGATAGTCACATATCGCTTCACTATCCCCACATGCAGTAATACCCATCCCCACTAGCAGTAAGCACTGATACCTACGCGTATGCGTGGTTGTCTTTAATTAAATGCTAAGAAAACATTAGACCGATGATGAAAACTACAAAGTTACTCCTAGTGGTGAGCTTTATACTAGGATGTACTCAATGGGCCACAGCTCAGGTGAAGATAGGAGATCGACCACTTGAACTAGGCGAAGAAAGATTGCTCGAAATGGAGCGAGCCGGAGAATTATTTATTGTTACTGATAGCCTGGAGATTGGTATAACGAACAGCACTGTAACCAATGTGCCAAGTGTGGATGCCATGATGCTAAAGCTATATGGATATGGTCTTGGTCAATTTACGGGATCACAAAACTATTTTTTAGGTACAAACACCTTAGGTGAGGTCCTTGAATTTCCATTGACACTAGATCTACAGACAACTTCTTCAACAGCAGTTATTTCCTTATTTAATGGTACTAACACTTTTGGAGATATAGATCTAACCAGATTAGATTCCATTTTCACTACAGACAACCAATTGATAGATTCTTTGAATACCATAAGAACTCTCATCAATGATGTCAGTGCAGATGTGGATTCAGATTTAGATACGATTCAGATCAACGAGCTAATCGACGAAATTGCACTCATAGTTAATGGAGCTGGAGATCAGACAATACTGAGATTTTTCGAGAATAGAGATCCGGCCATAGACCCAGCAGATAGAGCAGTATCACAGATCGAATTAGGAAACGTTTTTGCTACTGATTTTCAATTAGAAGACACTGCGGCCGTGTTAAGAGACCTAGTCTTTTACAGGAGTGATGGTTCACTAGATGAGGATAGAACAGTAACAGGAGATGGCAATAGTCTTGACTTCACAGGAATAGATTCCTTTAATGTAAGTAGCTCAAATACCACATTTAGCTCGACTGGCAATACATCAATTTCTTCAGATGGAGAAGTTAGTATAACTTCAACAAATGGAAACGTAACTATAGATGCCTCTACAGACAGCATAGGTCTTATAGGAATATTGACGCTGGATGAATATCCCGCTCTACCGATAGAAACTAGTTTCAACAACATTCTCGGCTTAGATGCTAATGGTAATGTTATCAATGTATCAGCAGGATCAATACTTGGGACAGAAGAAGATAGTGTTATATATAAACATAACGGTACTCTTACAAGTGAGAGAACAATGACCATGGGTTCGTTTGATCTAAGGTTTGCCGGATCAACTGATACTACGGTTATAGCGAGTGACGGAAGAGTAGCTATCGGAACTACTTCTTTCACTCCCAATAGTACTGGAGCGAATCCATCAGATGTGAAGCTAGAAGTGAATGGAGACATACTTGCAAGACGAGTTCACTCAAGTTCAGATAGAAGATTTAAAAAGAACATCCGCAAAATAGATTCTGCACTTGATAAAGTGTTACAGCTCGATGGTGTCACATATGACTGGAGAGTGGAAGAATTCAAGAATCGCAACTTCTCAAAATCGAAGCAAGTTGGATTTATAGCTCAGAATGTAGAAGAAATACTCCCAGAAGTTGTTCAAACCTATGGTGATGGGTATAAAGCAGTAGACTATGCCAAGATAACAGCTCTGCTAAATGAGGCTATCAAAGAACAGCAAGATCAGATAGAACAACAGGCACTGCTCATACAAACACAGCAAGCGGTTTTATCTGCTGTGCTCTTAGAGGTAGAATCTCTTAGTGGGATCCTAAAAGATATGAAAGGAGAATCTTCTCATGCCGTTAATAAAAGCAATGAGACAGAGTAAAGAATAACAATTCTTAGCATTTATATAAGCCCTGTTAACTAGTTAGCAGGGCTTTTTTATTTAAAAGACATATTATAAAAAATATTAAATTATAGATATTTCTATATATTAGCGTTGTTAGAAGCAAACCTGGTTGACTTCCTATATTGATCCTATAAGGGTAGTCAGTTAGTGCGATATGCGGTTAACGTGCCAAGAATGTTAAGAACCATCCTCACAGTCGCGACCTGCTTGCTGTTTGTCACACTTGGCAAAGCACAGCAAAAGATAGGTGCCAATGTCTTTACAATAGACAGGGCCTCAATGCTAGAGATTGAGAGTGACTCTAGTGGGATCCTCCCTCCAAGACTAACAACTACACAAAGAGATGCCCAGATCGGATGGGATGAATCTCATATTATCTACAATACAACTGATAACTGCTTACAGATTTATACTGGATCTGACTGGGACTGCTTAGTTCAAGGAGTAGTTATCGATTCTTCGATATATAGACATAACGGTACTCTTTCACAAGATCGGGTTGTCACTATGAACGGTTTTCAACTCACTTTCGATGGTTCGAGTGATGTTGTTATCACGAGTGATGGCTTCTTGGGGATAGGCGACCCAACTCCAGAAGCAAAGCTTGATGTAGAAGGTGGTACTGTTAGGTTCTCAGACTATGGATCAGGTAATTATATCGGGTCTGAGAGCTATCTCTTAGGTGTTGATAGTGAAGGTGACGTAATTGAAGTCACACCAGCTATCGACACCTTTTTAGTCGAAAATGATGAAATCCAACTTTCTTTAAGAGGTGATAGGGTGCCATATATAGGGATCGACCTTGGGGATATTAGAGATACCTTAAATATTTATACTGACAACGGTACTTTACTCAATAATCGAATTATTAGCTCTGGAGGCAACTTTTTGAGATATCAGGGTACTGACGAAGGCGCACTTGTAGAGTTTCAAAATGATGGAGATATAAGAATGTTTGGCCCTTTTCCTGTATTCCAACTTACTGATACATCGGGAGCTGAATTAAGAATTACTACTAATAACAACTCAGGATTCATTAGTACTGTAGGGGACCAAAACTTGATTCTGAGACAGAATAACGTTCCGGCATTAGGTGTCTTAGCAAATGATCGCATCAGATTATATAACTATGGAGGTGGTCTTAGAAGTGGAGTATTGACCAACCTAATAGGAGTTGAGTCAGATGGAGACTTGATAGAGATTGATCCAGATGCGGTTGGGAGCGACGACCAAGTTTTTGATGTCAGTACATTCACTTTAAGTGGATTGAACTTAAGCCTAGAGGATGATGGTGTCCCCACGATTGACATACCTATTATCTCTACAACAGCGGGCAACGACATAGTCTTTGATACAGATGGAATATATCTCGATGAGTCGGATGACCAGATAATAGACTCCCTTGCTGTAGTGGGCCAGGAACTGCAGATAAGGATAGAAGGAGATGCAAATGGATTACAAGCCGTGGACTTATCATCGATTGGGAGTGATAATCAAACTATAGATTCTCTGGCAGTTGTTAATGATTCTCTTCAAATTAGAATAGAAGATGATGTGTTACGCGCTATTGATTTAGATACACTCAGAAGAGGAAGCATAGACCTTCACGATGATGTTGATGTCACAACCACAACCCCTACGGCTGGAGATATCTTGGCATTTGATGGAGTCAACTTTGTCCCAGAACCAACCAACAATGGGTATACGATTTTTGAAATTTTCGCAGAAGAGTCTACAGCACTAGGTAATAATCAGTTTGAGTGGGCATTTGGTAATGGAGATAACACTCCGAATGGTCATGGTATAGTAATACCCCTTGACTGCGAACTATGGGCCATGACTTTAGATCACGAAGGGGGTGATGAATCAACAGTGAGGATAGTTGTAAATAGTGCTGAACAGCCGGGGTACGAAGTTGTAATTTCCGGAGAAGAAAATGACCACAGTACTTTCCCTGTTCCTTTGAAAATAAGTGCAGGAGATGTGCTGAACTTCAGAACGATCTCAGTTTCTCCTGAAGGTATATCTGGCCGGGCCTCTGCCTGGTTTAGAGTTAGGGCTACTCCCGCCTCTAACAGTTTACTAGAAGACCTCATGGATGTTTCAGCTTCCACTATCGTCGATGGGCAGATTCTGGTTTTTGATGGCGCCACTTTTGTTCCGGGCGATGATTCTGATGATCAGATCATTGATTCACTTGGTCTTGTGGGGAATGAACTCCAGATAGGACTAGAAAATGATGTTAATGGTCTTCAAACATTAGATCTTTCGCCTATTCTAGGAAGCTCTGATAATATCTATAATACAGATGGTTCATTAGAAGGAGATCGTATAGTTGATTTAGATAGAAATACCCTAACCTTTGAAGGTGCTGATAATAGTGTCACTTTACACGAAGATGGATTTAGTTTGGTGGATATCGCTTATACGGCACCGATAAACCCATCAGTTGATAAGAATTGGATCTCGGGTCGCACAGCTGACGGTGGTGCACCTGTATGGGGCGTAGATATCCTTGAAAACGATTTTTGGTCAGAAGGCGGTATAGTTTTGGGCGCATCTGGAGCAGTGGATGGGACATTTACCGGGGGTAACTTCATAGTAGAACCTGACGGAGATGTAGGCATAGGTACTACAACTCCCAATGCTAGATTAGAGGTAACAGGAGG
>CAYYBR010000267.1:0-5571 GCA_964470035.1 uncultured Saprospiraceae bacterium | reverse complement strand
AGGCGTGATGCGCGCGCCCAATCGCTACGAGATTTTATTCTTGGGACGAGCTGAATCGTGACGTGGAAGGCGAAGCCTTCCTTCAATTTAAGATATAGACAAGGGGTGGTTCCTGAGCGAAGCCGAAAGGTTGTACGCCTTGTAATATTCTTTCAGAACCCTAAATCAGCCAACGGCTAGACAAGGGGTTTCACACCCCTTGTAGGATTATGTTAGTGATCCTTTCTGCTCTTTACGTAATGCAGTTCAACGGGTATAAAACCCGTTGCCAAGGCCGTTGGCCTAGATGGTGCATTTCTATAAACCACTTTCAGAATAAGTAAATCAGCCACTGGCTAGACAAGGGGTGATTCCTGAGCGAATCCGAAGGGTTATACCTCTTGTAAAAAACAAAGGATCATGGTCGCTGAGGGGAGTCGAAGCCTGATCTTGGTTCTTGGAGTCGTGGATCCTATATAATCGTGAATTGGTGTTGTGGGTTATATGAGTTGTGCTTTTAAAATTACAATATGTAAGTAGCAGGTAGTTGGCGTGAAGGTTAATCGATATAGGTGCCTTGCAACTGAATTACGTAGAATAATCAATGCTATTCTAGAAGCCCGCAAGCCGTTGTTTGCGGTTCACTCACATATGCGCTCTAGCGCATATGGTGTCACTCTTGGTGACACTTCTTCGTTCATGAATCGGACCACGACAGGGTCATGCGATGCATGACAAAATGAAACAGTAGCAAAGAGGTGACAGGTATCCGGATAGATCGTCCCGTCGTCAAGGCTGCTCGCCTGTAGTATGCTTTTCTATAAACCACTTTCAGAATCATACCCCGTAAACTTCTTTCAGAACCCCAAATCAGCCAACGGCTAGACAAGGGGTTTCACACCCCTTGTAGGATTGTGTTAGTGATCCTCTCTGCTCTTTATGTAATGCAGTTCAACGGGTGTCTTATCATCCGCAAGCCGTTGTTCGCGGCACCTTCACATTAGTGCTCTAGCACTAATGGTATCACTTCGTGATACTACTTCAGGTGTGCCAAGGCCATTGACCTAGATGGTGCTTTCTAATAACCACTTTCATGGTGGCTGAGCGGAGTCGAAGCCCGATCCTGTTAAAGGATTACACCCCTCATATGACTTAGTCAGTGAACACTCATCTAATCAGCTCATCATCGCTTATCAATGTCTATCAGTCCTCCACTTGCTGTCTCAAGCATGGCACCTACATTTATTTGGAGAGTCTTGCCGATGCCGGTATTGCCTGTGCTGATCATGACATTATGAGGGCTCGGTATGATGACATCATGGCATCTTGCAGGGATGATGTTAAGATCCCAGTTGCTAGCATCATGCCAGTCGGTCGCATTACCACCTGCATCAAAAGTGATGGTGTCTGCGGCTTGCCCCTGAAACTCAAAGGCACCCATATCTATGGTGCCTACTTTTCTGGGATTGCCTCTTAGGTCTAGTGTAGTTGTATTAAAACTATCAGAGCCGCTGTTTATCGCAGGTGAGCAAGCTACTGAAAGCTGTAAGTCAGCAGTACTAGTATAGTGTGGATCTTCATCGAGATTACCTGTACCCGGCCAACCGCCTTGTACGATAGAGTAGGTCACTGTAGAAGTTCCTTGGTCTTCGATCTCATTACCTAGTGTGCCCCATAAGATGCTGTTGTGTATGTTAATATTTGATAATGAAGAGTTGAAGGCCGAAGCACCTTCACCTGGTGCTGCACTATTATTGGAAAAGCTACAATTGATAATATCAATGTTGGCTAAAATTGAATTATTGAAAATAGCTCCGCCTTGATTCATAGCTACATTATTATACAACTCACTGTTGATTAAATCCATATCTGCGCCTAGGTTGTAGATGGCGCCGCCAGATCCAGCTGCTTCATTGTTGTTGAAAGTGCTATGCTCTATGATAGGAGCTGTGCCAAAGTTGTTATTATACATCGCACCTCCATCTAGAGCATCGTTTTGACTAAAAGTGACATGTCTAAAGATGGGTGCGCCACCTTCGTTATATACTCCTCCACCTTCTTGACTCGCTTCATTCAAGCTAAACTCACAATTAGAGATGAGTGGAGAGCTATTCTTATTATACATACCTCCTCCAAAGGCGTCTGCTCCCATCCCATCGGCAAGACCACCTTGAATCGAGAAGCCATCTAATAGAGCCGTAGTATCTAGACCATTGTCTTCATTGCGGATGACATGGTAGCTTCTATTTACCGGATCTGGTGAACCAGTAGGGGTGAGGCTGACAAGAAATGTTCTGAGACTATCAGGATTACGATCAGCTAATGCGGGATTGCCTGAGTCTGGAAATCCACCCAAGATCTTGAGGCTATTCTGCATGATGAAGGAAGCGCTACGATCACCTTCTGTAAAACCGGCACCTTCATCGGGATCGTACTCGCCCTCTGCCACCCATATTTCTTCTGCTCCGCACCTGAGTCTAAGCGCATCTTGAAGATGGAGAAAGGCATCTGCCCAAGAGGTGCCGTCGTTACTACCTGTTGTCGAGGCTTTATTTACGAATATTGTAGCTCCTTGGATCACAGTTTGATACTCATAAGCACCGATATCTACAGTGCATTCTACTACTCGAGGTGAGCCTGACAAATCGATGGGATGGGGCTCTGAGACATCACCATCGCCATCCAAATCGAAGATGTCAGTTGGAAGACTAGCGGTATTGCCCACATTGATAGCTGGTGAGGTCGATTGTAAGCGTAGGTCCCCGCCAATCGATGCTGAGATCCCTGTAGGAGGTACATCCATGATGAAGAGAGGGTTGATAGGTGTAGTTGTACTCCCAAGCAAACTAGAAATCGTAAAGAAAGAACCTACGCTTGTCGTATCACTAATCAAGTTGTGACCTTCGTCAGTGATGGTACCACTAGAATGGAAGATATCCGGTCCCTGTCCATTATCAAAATTTTTGGCAACTATGGTATTAGTAAAAGTTATTAGGCCGCCAAAATTGGCTACACCCCCTCCGAGTCCATTGATAGCGGTATTTCCAGAGATGGTGGTATTGGTGAAAGTCGCTTGGCCTAAGTTTTTCAGGCCCGCCCCATCCAAGGAAGCGGTATTTCCAGAGATGGTAGTATTGTTGAAAGTCGCTTGACCGGAGTTTTCCACGCCCGCCCCATGGACAGCGGTGTTCCCAGAAACAACGGAATTGGAGAAAGTTGCTTGGCCTTGAAAATTGTAAATGCCGCCTCCTGTGATTTGAGCGGTATTGCCAGAAATAGTGGAGTTGATGTACGTAACAACACCAAAAACATTAAGTACACCTCCTCCTTCTGGAGCGGTATTCCCAGACACTGCGGAATTGGTGAACGTCACATCGCCTACAGAACTGTATACACCTCCCCCTTGGAAGGAAGCTGTGTTGCCAACAACCTTAGAATTTAAGAGACTAAGCACACCTTGATTAAAGATCGCTCCTCCGACCGTGAGCATAGGAGTGACACCTGCTGGCTGAAGACCATCACCATTACCATTCTGAAGGGTGATGTTATGGATCTCAACGGTATTCCCCGCTGTGATGTGGAAGATCCTGGAGTTGGCATTGCCGTCTAAGATTGTCAAAGGAGCTAACCCTGCACTTGAAGCCTGATTACCTATAATCACTAGGTTAGAATCTAGCGCAATCTCGTTAGTCAAGTTGATAGGAAAACCATCTGTGATAGCTGCAAAACGGATAGTATCTCCGCTACAGGCTATACTTACATTATCACGAAGGCTTCCGGTACCAGTGTTGGAACTTGTAGTGACAAAAAAGTTTTTATTACCTGGACCGGTACAAGTACCTAGATATTCATGAGCACCGATATCGACGGTACCACCTATTATTCTTTGAAAGCCATCTTTGTCATATGGAGTTAACACAGCTGTATTATTCCCCATATCGATGGCTGGGGAATTCGATTGTAAACGCAGATCACCATCTGTAGATGGTCCCATCGCTGTGGAAGGCACATCCATGACGAAGAGGGGGTCGAGAGGTAATCCTGCAGTGCCGACTTTGTTGCCATTGTTGTTATTTATGATGACGGTCTGTCCAGTCCCATCACCAATTAGATTATTTCCGATATCAATGATAGTGCTACCTAAACTGAAGATATCCGGTCCCGAACCATTGTCAGTATTCTTGGCAACCATGGTATTGTTGAAAGTCACTTGGCTGTCTGTATTGTGCACGCCCCCCCCGTTTAAAGAAGCGGTATTCCCAGAGATGGTGGTATTGGTGAATGCAACTTCTCCACCTAAAAGATTGGACACGCCTCCCCCGTCGTCGTTAGCGGTATTCCCAGAGATGGAGGTATTGATGAAAGTCACTTGGCCCCTCAAATTGAACACGCCCCCCCCGCAGCGACCTGCGGTATTCCCATAGATAGAAGTATTGGTAAAGGTCGCTTCGGTATTTGACCCTGAATTGGCCACGCCACCGCCGTCGCCAAATTGTCCTATAGTGGTATTGCCAGCAACCTTAGAATAGAATAGACCAAGTACGCCTTCATTAAGTATAGCTCCTCCTCGGCCGCTTAACCCGGACTGAGTGCCATCACTTTTGCCATTATGAAGGGCGACTCCATGGATGACTACAGAAATGCCGACAGTGATGTGGAAGATCCTGGAGTTGGCATTGCCGTCGATGATGGTATTAGTTGTGTCATTGCCGATGATCACTATGTCCTCGCTCAGGGTGATCTCGCCAGTGGTTAGTTTGATAGTATCCATATCCAGACTTGCATCGAAAGTAATCGTATCACCAGGCATAGCATCCACCACAGCCTGACGAAGAGAACCTGCACCACTGTCGTTGGTATTCATTACTATTTCAGTATTTGCGAAAGCGAAACTTAGCGTACAGCATAGAAGAGCTATGAGACTGATGTTCTTGGTAAGAGATAAAGATGTGATCATCGTGTTGTGATTAGTGTAGTGTGCGTCATCAAGACCCACCCACAGTGGTTATGTTATCAACTTCTTTTTTGACCTTGGATATCCTAGATGATGGTCCATACGAGCGTCCTGATATGAGCGACACATCGATGACATCAAATCGTCTATAGACCCCAGTAATCGATGAGGATATGTGAGTGGCAGTGATGGCGTAAGATCTTGGATAAAATCAGGCGAGACAAGCCCGAAAACTAGGTAATCTTACCCTCATAGAGGTGTTATTATGGGTGTTTGAAGAGGTGTTGTCACTGTAAACTGCTTTTAAGGTGTAAAAATGAGGTGTGGGTTGATACGATGTATTTGCATTGCTAAGTCACCAGAAAAAAGGATCATGGTGGCTGAGGGGAGTCGAAGCCTGATCTTGGGTTTTGGAGTCGTGGATCCTATATAATCGTGAATTGGTGTTGTGGGTTATATGAGTTGTGCTTTAAACTGGAATACGTAGGTCGCCTTTGATTTTATTCTCTTGAGCTGCGAGGCACCGTGCTCAGAGAACCTTTACATCGTACTTCTCTTGATTGTTACTTTGCCAATCGCGGCAAAGTAACCAAAGCGCTTGTCCCGCTAAATGCTCGTTGAGTTTCACGTCAAATTTC
>CAYYBR010000266.1:0-5646 GCA_964470035.1 uncultured Saprospiraceae bacterium | reverse complement strand
ATCCAAAAAGTACCACTTTACCCCAAATCTGATTCTAAAGTCATATTGAGAAAATCCGGTAACAGTCGGCAAATCTCGAGCAAAACTCGTAGTCCCCGCACTATCAGAAACTTCAGAAAAAGATCTTAGTCGGTGCAGGGCATTAACTCCTTTTACAAATATCTGAAAAGACTGAACCTTAGCATTCAGATAAGGATGAACCAGCAGAATACCCCTTCCATCATTCACCTGTTCATTGTAAAAAAGACCAGTGAGAGCATAAAATTCTGGTGTGTCAAAGGAAGCCAGATAGTGCACATCTACACCAAGGTGCACTAGCATATTTTTCTTGAATATCCTTTTCTGGACATGCACATCACCTCTATAAGAAAATGTGGGCACGGAGAACCTGTCATCACTTATGGACTGAATCAAAATACTATGATTCGTATGGAAAGGACCTAGTGACAAAGGCTGATCCACCTGAGCCTTTAGATAACCTATTCTATCTGATATAGAAGTGAAAAGCCCGTCGGAGTCTATAGTTGTCAGGTTAGATGATCTTGAGTATTCTATGCTCACACCAGTTTTAAAAGGCAAATGTGTAACACCTCCAGTGACCTTCACCTCTGATATAGAAGGCCTTTCTTCTCGTTCGATCAATCGACTATTGAGGATGACAGAACGACTCTCAAGCGAGGCAACATAATCTTGAACACCGATAGAAAAATCAAACATGAATTTACCTCGACCGCCATGAGCTTTGACATATACTCCTCGATTACCCGAAGCATCTCCAAGTCCAAAATTCACAGCTCCATGAACATCAATAAGTCCTACCCGTTTTCGAAAATCAAGACGAGAAACAACTGTAAAGTATGATATATTAAAAGAATCTTGAGCAAAGCTTTCATGTAGGGATGCTAGATACACTTTGGCTTTTAGGTCACCACCAAATACAGAGGTTGCATATTCATTTTCAAATCTAATACTAGAAAGTTCATGATTATAATTAAGCGAATCTTCCAAGATCAATTCGATCGGCAAAAAAGCCTCATTAGATTTATCAAGAGTTTCTGCAAATGATGCAAAGGATTGATTTTTAAAAATAAACCGACTATCCCAAGTCCATTTTTTCATATTTAATGAATCCTGCACAGGACTAAACCTATTACCAATTGTAATAGACCTATCAACACGATCCACCCTCAAGGTGTCAGTTGATAGCGCGCGATAGATATCTCTATTTATGGTCTCGGTGATAGAAGGGTTATCATACTGGATATATGTTATCCTATTACCAGAATTGCTTTCTTGAAAAAACTTGAAGTCCAAATACCTAGCAGTATTTCCTTGAGATTCAAAATTGGCACGCGTATTTGTAGGAAACGACTGCCCTTCATCTGAATAAAATTTGTAGTTAAAGTTGAGATGAATATTACGGGCAAAGGATCGGAAAAACCTAGTGTTAAAATGCCTACTGCCCAGAAGAGGCCGTACACCATTTTGGCCTTCCGCTAAAGATATATCGCCGTATGCGCGGTTAACTTTAACCAGATTGTGCTCTTGTATTTGATCAAATAGTTGATCATACTGATTGTGACCAAATAACAAACCTTTATTTGACAACACCCAAGGCTTCCATTGTGCTGCACTATTCTCAGAACCTAGATTAGGTACAAGATGCTTAAGTCGATAAGCAGGCTCAAATAAGTGAAGTGTTGCCGGCAAGGTATCTAAGATCTCTTCGGGATTAGAAAGGTCAAAGATGGGAAAGGCGGCTACTGATAATGGCGGCCTTTCTATAGTATCTATAAATGACGGCCCTCCTTGATTGAGCCCTCCTTGCCCTGGATTAAATCCACCAGTTGGATCAAAGGATGGTCGTTGTGCATGAAGCATATGAGTATTTCCGAAAGGAAAAAACAAAACCCCTAGCAACAACACTTTTGCTACCAGTCTTATGCATAATATCTCCTTGTCTTTCCTCAACTCGTTGCTATATAAATCTTTCTAAGCAATAAGAACGCCAAGCTGATACTTTTCTGTTGCTTAAAAAAAGAAAAAGAGGATAGATCATTGCGATCATATCCCCTTTCCTAACGCATAACAACTTCTTTTATATCTTATTATATCTTCTTAATTTCCTTTTGGCACGTCAGTGAATTTCCCGTTGTTATCCAATGGGTACTTTTTGTCTCCTGCATTCACATCACTTGTAAAGTCAAAATCATGTCTATAGTATCCACTGTGTGTTCCATTTTGCTTTAGCCACTCGGATAGATCGTCACTGTTAATATCAACAGGTGATGGAGAGCTCAAATATTGATCACCATTTCCAGCGTACATAGCAAATACACCAGGTGAGATTTCTACTTGTGTATCTCCAAAGAGTTGCTTGAACGAATCATTGTGTCTAAAGTCAAATGCTAAGATGTTATTCACCACTGGTATCCTCTCTGGCGTCATCACGATCATATGATTACGATGCTCTACTACTATGAAGTAACTCTTGGTAGGGTCTACCAAACAACAATCGTCATCAGGGAAGGTGATCTGCCCATCTGCATGGAGTAACCCTGGTCTTGTGCATGCTTCATATTCTATATCCTCTGTAGAGCGTAGACTTACTAATACCCAGTCCACTACATCTTCATCATAGAACAGATTATTCTCTGCTGGTGATGAAGATCTGAAATCTAGACCCGCTGTGCTGTTTATGAACCAAGGTTCTTCATCATAAGGGTGTCCAGGCTCTACAGGAGTTGCTAATAATACCGGAGGTCTTTGTCCTGGCAAATATCCTAGATCATTAAGAGTAGTATGCATCTCCTCTCTATCTAAGTCATAGGGGCCTTCAAGGAACACTTGGACTTCCAGGGTTGTACACATCAATTCGCACTCGTCGGCATATTCTACTTGTATATTAAATGCTCGCGTACAGCTTTCTGAGTCAGTTATCAGAAGTGTATAAAATCCAGTATCAATGTTATCTATAAAATCAGTTGTCGCTCCTGTGCTCCACTCATATAGATAAGGTCCAGTATCTCCATCAACTATAGCTTGAATCGAACCATTGGAAGTTCCACAATCTGGAGCTACTATATCCAACTCAGCAACATAGTCACATTCTTCAGAAAGAGCAGCATCTATATTGAAGATCTGATCTCCACTGAGTACTATGATAGGGTCAGATTCTCCCGTAAGCGGATCTATATCACTGTCCAGCTCGATATCTGTTGTGGCATGGAAAGGACCTATGCCATGCCCAGCTGGTGGATTAACCCGCACAATATATTCTCCAGGCACCACATTGACAAAAGAGTAAGAGCCATCATCATTTGAAGTAGTTGAAGCAACTACATTTCCTGATTCATCTAGTAACTCTATGCTCACAAGTCCAACACCTTGTTCATTTGGATCTTGGATACCATCTCTATTTTCGTCTAACCATACAATATCACCGATAGATCCAGTTCTAAAGTATCCACCATCAATCTGCAGTAGATTCTCATCTATGCCGAAATCAAATGGCTCTGTAGTTCCATTAAGATTCAGATCACTATCAAAAGCTGGATTACCTCTAAAACCGATAGTTGGTGTAAAACCCGCAATAGGTCTAAAATCTAGGTAGTAGAGGCCTTGTGTTATTCCTACGAATAGATATGAACCGTTTTGATCAGATGTTGTACTCGCAATGAGCTCATTAGTATTTGCATCACGAAGTTCTACTGTTATACCTTCGATTCCGGGTTCTCCTGTTTCTTGCACCCCATTCCTATTTAAATCTTCCCAAACTAAATTACCTATTGATCCAGCTGCAAGAGAACCAAAGGTATATGCAGAGTATTGGTCAGGCACAATAGCTTCTGAGGTAGTAATAGATCCTTGTGTCATATTACTCACCCCACCATTAAATCGAGGTCGACTTCTATCCTCACTAAGATAGAGCCGATCTACCTCAGACTCTATGGCCACCCATTGGTTTCCATCCCAGCCCACGATAGATAATCTATCGAGTTGATTATTAGTCAATTCTTCGATATCACTAAATATGTCCCATGTCAAGGTGATCGTTGTGGCGGCTGTCCCATCGACATCCCAATATTCAAGTTCACTGACGTTGATCACTAGATTCTCTGACTGTGACTGCGGAAAAGGACCTCCCGCGGGAAGTGGCCCATAATTGCCTCCATAAACGGTACTTGTTATGGCGGATGCTGGATCAACATCATAGTACGCCGCTATTGTTCCGTCAGCTCCGCCTATGCCTAGTGGTCTGTATTTTCCATTGTCTCCTATCGGAAAGACGAATGGCTGCTCGCCATATTTTTTAACATAGCCATCGACATACCGATCATCTCCAACATTTCTCCATCCTGCTGAAACATCTGACCAACTCAACAGACCATACCTAGAGCTAGTAGTCCGCTGTGTCCCTACCACACCTGCAAGTGCACCTGCTCCTCCCTTATCAAAATCGTGAAGTCCAAAGATCACACTCTCTCCTTCATTATGGATAAAAGTGTTACCAAAGGAAGCGGACTGTGCTCCGAGATAAACCCCTCCTAAAAGGAGAAGAAAAAGTATGATATGTCGCTTTCGCAAATGCATATGTCGTTGTCTCTATGGGGTTATATCTAACTTACTTTACTACAAATACTACAGTGATGTATGTACAGTTTCCTGTTGGAATCGATATGACATCATAAGTAAGTATACCCGCATCATTTACAGCAACATTCCCAAATACTGCTGGGTCATAGTCTGCTATATAATAATCAAGCTCTGTTTCATTATATGTCGGTATAGTAGGTGCCGACCCAGGGTTTCTTATTATTGATGGAGACGAAAATCTATTGACATACTCCTGATGAAGGTCTATAGACTCATCTCCTGGTCCTGCAATATTAGCACTTACCATATCCACAGGTATAACCATAGGTGGCGCATAGAATACTCTTGCAGATTTAGCTGTATTCATCTGAACTACATCTCCATCTGACTCTACTGCCAGCTGATAAGTCGCACCAGCTGTATTGGTATATGGCGAAGCAAGGCCTCCATATTCAGATACCCTTACCTGACCACCTGCTACCTCTAATTTGGCGTTTGGCGCATTGGTACCAATCCCCACATCACCATCTGCTTCAATCACTACATCCTGAGCACCATCAAAAGTGATAGAGTTGCCATCTAAACCTATAGTTCTATTTCCTGTGAGTATTTGATCATCAGTACCAAGGTGATTATCATCAATATCGAAAGCAGCACTCCCTTCTATTTGAAGTGTATTGACATTATCATTAGGATCTGAATTAGTATAAGTTAATGTTTGATCATCTGTATTCACATATGGAGTTAAATTAACAATCTCTGGTGCAACACCATCCGCTTCTAAACTCAAAGACAGGATGTTAGTCAGAGGATCTATATCGAAGAGGTCGATAGTCTGATCGTCAGTATTAATACCATTCAAATCGATTGTCACATCACTTCCGTCATTGTTAGTGAATGTGAAGGTACCATCTCCGTTATCTGTAAGATCTGCCTTCGCTATCGTCGAGCTACCTCCATCTTCATGATCAAAGGTTACTGTACCATCTCCATTATCTGTCGCATCTGTGATCGTCTCATAGATACCGTGATCTGCTCCAGCTTCATTTA
>CAYYBR010000265.1:0-5662 GCA_964470035.1 uncultured Saprospiraceae bacterium | reverse complement strand
TAATGAAGATGCATACAGATACTACCTCAGCCACTTTCTCAACAAGTATGGCAACTCTAAATATATAGGTATGGATGCTGTATATGTACACCTGGCCCTCGAGTATTATGACAAAGGTAAAGCACCGTGGATATCTGATGAAAATAAGGAGGAGATAGTCTCTAATGCGAAAAAAATAGCCCCGATCCTAATCGGTAAGACAGCACCAGATTTTACTATCCAAACACAAGATGGAAGTCCAATCACGCTTTCCGAGAGAGAAAACGAGTACACGGTTCTAGTCTTCTGGAAACCAAACTGTGGGCACTGTACGAAGGCGATGCCTCATGTCCTCGAGTTTGATAAAAAATGGAGAGATAAAGGGGTTGAAACTATAGCGATCTGTACTAAGACTGGCAAAGATTATGACACTTGCTGGGAGGATGTAGAAAAGAAAGGAATGCAAGATCTGATCAATGCGGCTGATCAATATCAAAAGTCAAGGATCCTATCGAAGTATTATGCCACATCAACGCCTAAGATCTTCATCATAGATAAGGAACAAAAGATCGTCATCAAAAAAGTGCCTGCAGAAAACCTAGATGCTGTGTTGGTACAGCTAACATCTACGGAAGAGACTAAAGAAGAGACTTCAGGCGAATAGGCTTTTGAAGTAACTCTTATAGAATTCGCCACTTGTCTTTTACATCTGTAGTCTAAGAGATCATAGAGCTAGTCGTTATGATATGATTCGCCTCTCAGTATGGTGAATGCGCGATAGACTTGTTCCGTGATCACCATCCTTGCCATATCATGTGTAAGCGTCATATCACTTAGAGATAGTATAAAGTCGGCCCTTTCTTTAAGCAAGAGATCAGCACCAAAAGCACCAGCTATGACGAAGACGACATGACTGATGGATATATTTTGCTTGTGTTGAAACCACTCAGCCAAGTCTCGCGAAGCAAGCTTTTTGCCTCGTTCGTCTAGCAAAACAAGCAAATGGTGATCATCAAGTCGATCTAAGATAACTTTGGCTTCAGCACGCCTAACATCGGCAGCATCGCGTCCCTTCAGTTTAGGGTCTTTGAGCACTTCGATCTTTGTGCTGGTATAGTGACTCAGTTTTTTGAGATACTTAGATATAATATCATCATAAGTTCGATCCTTCGACTTTCCGATCCACAAAAACTTAACTTGCATAAGCTATATTCTCTTTTTAAAACACAAAAGGGAAGTGTTTTGACCTTCAATGTATATCAATACCAAAGACTTTAAACAAGATAGTTGTAATCCGCTTTTCAGTTTAGCAAAGAGACTTATTATATTTCATTCTCACTTACGTAAATATCTTCGCCATGACCCGTAGTTTTTTCCTCTTCCTTCTCATCACCACGTCTATAAGTTGTAAAACGACTTTTGCACAACTTACTGATAAGCAAATTGATACGGCAGCTATATCATCAATCACGGATTTTCGAGAGATGCTTAGCATACCTAACGATGCTAACGATGTAGATGACATCAAAAAAAATATCTCCTGGTGTAACGCAGAGTTGGAGAAAAGAGGCTTTAGTACAGAGGAATGGGAGACCCCGACAAGACCACAGTTATTTGCTTCTAAGATGCAGAGTAGCGACTTGCCGACGGTCTTGTTCTACTTCCATCTTGATGGACAATCTGTAGATCCGCAGTTTTGGTTTCAGGATGATCCCTATCAAGCGGTCTTAAAGAAAAGGGTCGAAGGAGAAGGTTGGGTAGATCTAAGCTGGGATGAACTTACGCAAGAGACTTATGATCCAGATTGGTATCTATTTGCACGTTCTGCCTCTGATTCTAAGAACAACTTCATGTCATTTCTAGTAGCATGGGATTTGCTAGGGGAGCGACTGCCACCGTATAACCTCAAGCTCATACTTGACTTTGAAGAGGAGAAAAGTTCTCCAAGTCTTCCGGCGATGGTTGTTGACCATCGTGATGCACTAGCTGCGGATATGCTCGTCATATACGATGGACCAAGACACTTGTCTAATAAGCCTACGCTATCGTTTGGAGCAAGAGGTATATCATCAGTCACCTTGACAACGTATGGGCCGGTATTTGCGCAGCACAGCGGCCACTATGGTAACTATGCACCTAATCCAGCACTTCGGTTAAGTAAACTTCTTGCTTCTATGAAAGACGAAGGGGGGAGAGTAGTCATCCCTGGATTTTATGATGGTATCGATATCGACGAAGAAACCGCAGCCATCCTTGATGCAGTTCCTGATGATGAGAGAGTGATCAAGGCCAAGCTCGGTATCGTCCAATCAGATAAAGTGGCAACTTCATACCAGAGAGCTCTTCAGTATCCTTCTCTAAATATCAGAGGTATGTCATCTGGATGGGTTGGGCCTGAAGCTAGAACTATAGTGCCTGCCTCGGCTACCGCCGAGATAGATATCAGACTTGTAAAGGAAAGTGATCCCGACCGACTTATCTCATTAGTTCGACAACATATAGAGGATGAAGGCTATCACGTTATAGATCGCAAGCCAACCCAACGAGAGCGTCTCACGCATGACAAGATCTGTAGGATGAATGCTCGAGTCTCTTATCAGGCATTTCGCACAGACTTCGATACAGAGGTCGGAAGATGGCTGACTAGAGCTATGACCTCAGCTTTTGGAGAAGAACCGGTACGACATCGGACATCAGGAGGCTCTATACCTATCTCGCCATTTGTTGAGACTTTAGGAGTTCCTGCAGTTTCGATTCCTATGGCTAATCGAGATAATAATCAACACAGCCCTAATGAAAACATAAGGCTAGGTAACTATGTGGAAGGGGTGAAAACGATTTACTATGTGCTGAGCACAAAGATCTAGAAGGGATTCAAACCCTCTACTAAGGTTTTAATAGAACTTGGTGTTGTTATAAACATAAAGGCAACACCATAAAGGCCACCATATAAGTGTGCAAGATGGTCGATCCCATCTTGGCGATTTTTACTTGCCCACGTGCTATAACCAGCATAGAGTACTGCAAACACGATAGCAGGTACAGGTGGGAATGCAAACATCTGCCACGGAGCCATCATCGCGTACATAAAGACAAGAGCAGAAGTTACTCCAGATGCGCCTACACTTGAAAATCTCGGATTTTCTTGATGCTTGAAGAATGTTCCAAGATTGGCAACGACGATAGCCGAGAGATAAAAAAAGGCAAATGCCAAATTAGAAAGAGCACCAAACCTAGGGCTAAAAAAAGCTCTTTCTACTACCTCTCCGAAGGTATATAGGACATACATATTGATAGCGAGATGCATCCAACTACCGTGAACAAAACCAGAACTGACTAACCTATGATATTCTCCAAGCTTCGTTTCTGTATATGGTCGATGACTTAGTCTTCCCAAAAGATCAGGATTGCTAAGACATAAGTAAGAAATGATGCAAGTTAAGATGACGATAGGTATCGTGAGCATATTACCATATTATGAAATACGAAAGTACAGTTCTTAGCGACAATGCTTTGTTCAAAAAAGAAAGAGCCCACCTTGATAGGTGAGCTCTTCTTGTCTTTTGAGGATAAAGAACTATCCTTAGTTATCTTCTCCTACCTTATTCAGGTATTCTAGACCATCGATATCTAGCTTTTCTGTCAACATCGCAAGGTGCTTAAGATTGATCTTTCCATCTATGTGGATAAAGACATTTTGTGAGCCTTCTCGGACAAGTAAGAGCAATCCCTCAACGATATTATCAGAATTTGTAGGATTAGTGAAGAGATCTACTCTTTCACCTCCTGACTTTACGCTCACGAGGTTTTCCATAGAAGAACCCTGTGCGATACCTTTGATCTCTTTGTACTCATCATAGGTGCCATTTTCTTCATTGATGAAGACACGTACTTTGTTGATATCTCTGATCAAGTCTCTGATAGCGTCTTCGTCGTCGCCAAGGTCGACGTCAAAGGCGGAAATCATCTTGAACATTTCTTTATTGATCGTGACGACACCATAGTCATCGCCATCTTCAAGGCCGCTCAGAAAGTTATTAATAGACTGAGCTTGTAAGCTCACTAGTAGTAGAGTTGTTGATAAAAGTGAGATTATTTTTTTCATGATGAAAAATTTATGTGGTGGTTATAGATTTTTAAATACAAATGATTTCTCTAGTTGTGGAAGTTGCTCGATGATGGTTTGTCCACCTTGATCGATCTTTCCATTTATCAGTGCGAAAGCTTCTCTTGTAATCTGAAGAGCTAGCTCCGGGTCTTCGATTTTCGTGTTGGTAGGCTTGCTCAGTTGGGATATACTCCACCAGCTAGCCGTCATAATAAGAAGGGCTGCAGCTATCGAGGCTAATCTTCTAGTCCAAGGAGATTTCTTCGTTTGCGGCATCTGCACAGTCTTAGTATAAGACTTGGATTGCTCTTCTTTTAGGAAGTTAAAGTATGCACTCTCAGCAGATCCCATGCCTTCCTGATTTTCGTAGTATGCTCTGAGCTCTTGCTCTTCAGAAAGACTGGTTTGACCTTGCCAGTACTTCTCTACGAGTGTTTGTATATGATCTCTCTGAGTCATGCGTATATGCTTGTAAGTTTTTTTCTTAATGAGATTCGGGCTCTATGCAGGTATACTTTTACTTTATCAGTACTATATCCAGTGATATCCGATATCTCTTGATAACTATATCCTTCCACATCTCTTAGATGTATCACATGTTGCTGTGCTTCGGGAAGGTCGTTCATTGCTTCTTTTATGACATCCATGGTATCATCGCTTTGAAGTTTTCGATATGGAGACATTCCTTTATCCGATATGTCTCTGTGATCATCGATATCATCGTGATATACTTTTTTCTTTCTTAAGCTGTCCAGTGCTAGATTTCGCGTCACGGTCATGCACCATGCTTCTTTATTCTCTATACTATCCAGCTGATCTCTTTTTTGCCATACCTTAACAAGCACTTCTTGTACTATATCTTCGGCGGACATTTGATTACCAACAATACGCAGAGCATATCTGTACAATTTATCTTTGTATGGTATTACAGCCTCTAACACTGGTTTCTGCTTATATATGAAAGACGGGAAGTCACGTTATTTTGTTACAAATTTAACTAAGTCACTTATAACTCTTGAAAATACCTGTACTTGACAAGTTGTTTCTTAAGGGCTTCATAGGTCCATGTCTCCTCGCATTCTTCATTGTGGAGTTTGTCCTTATCATGCAGCGACTGTGGAAAGACATAGACTCTATTTTGGGCAAAGGATACAGCTTTTTTGACTTTGTAGACCTGATATACTATTTCGCACTGGCTTCTATACCTATGGCACTGCCACTTACTATCCTGCTTAGCAGTGTTATGGTTTTTGGAGATATGGCAGAAAAGTATGAATTGTCTAGCGTTAAGTCGGCAGGTATATCCTTCCTGCGGATACTTCGACCTGGACTGATGGTAGCTTTTAGTGTTTTTCTGTTTTCTATACTATCATCCAACTTCATCAAGCCTGAAGCTTTCAAAGGCTTTTATAAGAAGATTCGTGAGATGAAAACCAATAAGCTCACTTTTGCTTTTGATGAAAAAATATTCAATAAGGAGTTTAAGAATTTTTCTATCCGTATAGGGAAAAAAGAAGATGATGGTGAAAGTTTTGAGGATGTGATGATCTATGATCATACAGATCAGGACCCTAG
>CAYYBR010000264.1:0-5665 GCA_964470035.1 uncultured Saprospiraceae bacterium | reverse complement strand
ATCCCTTCATCTGACACTCTAAGGATGTTTGCTATTTCCTTTGAGGACAAATTCATTTTGAGCAATGAAACTAATCTCATCTCTCCAGAAGTGAATGACCCATATT
Source organism: uncultured Saprospiraceae bacterium (assembly GCA_964470035.1). GTDB lineage: Bacteria > Bacteroidota > Bacteroidia > Chitinophagales > Saprospiraceae > JAJRXG01. The sequence continues at coordinate 5,559 of CAYYBR010000264.1, read as the reverse complement.
TAGTGATTAGTCTGTCTACAAATCCTTGATGCACAGTTGAGAATTCTTTGGAAAACTGTACCCACTCACTCTCATCAAGTGTATCATGTTGGATCATGCGAGAAATACGAGCTGATGTCTTAGTCACAGATGCATCCACAGAAGAACTTAGTTGAGCTACTTCTTCTTCTAGGGTATTTAAGAATTCATTTTTGCTAGCAAGTTGTAGAGCTTTAGCAGTGAGTTCTTTCTTCTTGAATTCTAATTGTTGTTCCGCTACTTGTCGCTTGTGTATTTCTACTTCTTTCTCCTTTTTAGCGACTTCTTGCTCTTTTAGACGACGTTGATATTGGCCATATATCACACCTCCACCCAGAAGAACTAACAATCCAATTCCTCCCCAGAGTGCTCTTTTACGTGTATCATCTAACTCTGACTCCTTGTTAAGAAGTTCGATTTTGGCATCTTTCTTTTCGGTTTCATAAATCAAGCTGAGCTCTTCGATTTGGGCGTTTTTCTCTAAAGTGAAAATGCTGTCTTCTATTATTTTAGCTTGTTCTAATGAGGCATAAGCGTTTTCAAATTGCCCTAATCGATTATAGAGCATTCCCATATCTTTATACGAAGTAACACTATGTTCTGGGTCGTTATATATTTTTTGATAAGGTAGTGCCTGCTTTACAAACCTATTAGCAGCGGATAGATCATTTCTTTCAATAGCACAAAGTGCTTTCATTCTTAGTGCTTCTCCACGAGATTGTTCCGGCCCAAAAATAGAAGCAAGTGAATCTGTTTTATTGGCCCACGATAGAGCTAAAGGAGTATTACCATCTGAGTACTCCAGGTCCATCAGGTTGTGATAAGGTAAAACGAGTAGGGATGTTAATTTTCGATCTGTCGCTATTCTTATACTTTCATGATAGGCCTTACGCGATTCTTCAAAGAGTCCCATTCTCTTGTAAAGGATGCCCATATTATTAAGAACCTGAGCTACCTGATCAAAATTTTCTTGACTCTTATAAAGCGCCAAAGCTTGTTCACTGTGCTTCATGGCTTCTTCGGCACGACCAATTTTGAGAAATGTATGTCCTAATCCTTGTAGGACATATCCTACATATTGATTAGACCCGATAGCTTGATAGGTTCTTAAAGATTTTAAATAAGATTCAGTTGATAATTTGTAATACCCTTTTAGGTCATATATAGATGCTTGCGTAAAATATGTAGAGCCCAAAGTAAGTGAGTCCGGATGAACACTTAAATGCTGGATGCAAAGATCGGCATAATACAAAGTGGAATCTAGGTTTCCAGATAATTGAGCAACGACCCCCAAATTTCTAAGAACGCTCCCCTCGAGCTTATAAAGATCATGCTCTCTAAAGAAAGGCAGAGAAGATTCATACATATACTTCATGCTGTCTATCATGTTGTTGCGAAAATAGACTTGACCCATGGAAAGCATGGTTGTTCCGTAAAGTTCTTTGTCATCAGAACCCATGCCATATTTTAGATTCTCTCGAGCAATCGGAAGTGCCGCTCCAGGATCGGTTTTTACCATTTCACTCACAAGTCGGTCTGTAGTCCTTATTCGATCTTCTAAATCAATGTCATTTTCTAGAACTGATTGAAGGCTATCGATTACATGATTAGTTTGAACAAATCCAACCTCTATAGAATCAGATTGTGCAATAGTAGTACTCGAACAAAACAATAGTACTGCCAATACAAGTACATTTTTTGTCAAAAAATATAACTTCCACTTGGTTCGGCAGAGGATAAAACGGATAGGAAAATTAAGGCTGAGCATAACAGACAGTTGATTTTCTGAAAGTAATCAAATTAGCTAAGCATCTGTGCTGTTTTGATTATTTGTCTTAGATATCCTTTTTAATTTTTCAATCTTCGAATCTACATCTGTCCTTAGTGTCGATAATTCTTCTGAAATCATAGCAAACCGCGCGTTGCGGTCTGCTATGATCTGTAGCTTAGTATACAAGATGGTCTTACCATCTATTTTCTCTTTTGCCATATCTAGTCATTTGGGCATATCGCGATTTCCGCTAAGTAGACTCCACCTGTATTCACAGTAAAGCCTGGCTCCAACTCTATGCTCTCTTCGGCACGCATATCTACAGTACTAGCAACCGGCACCGTGCCGTCCGAAGTAATTTGCTGAGAGTAATAAACACTTTGCGAGATAGCATCCTGATCAACATTGTTATTTGATATAGCTACTGGGCTACAATCAGGGTCAAATACATAATCTCCCACTATGAACACCCAGTTATAATCTTCACGCACATTTCCATATGGATCTTCTACCCCACTCAATGTGACTCTGTAAATAGCTGGATCTATTAAGTCAAGTAGTACATCAGGTACTACCATGGCTTGATTACCAGCGCAGCTCAAAGTCGCAGGTATGACTTCGAGGGTCTCCATATCTGTCAAGAGAAGGGAAGCATTTACGCAAGTGATATCTTCTTCAAAGCTCACACTGATCTCATCGTTAGCAGATGGATCGTAGATATCGTCTAATGGGCTCGGTATCCCAAAAACTACTGGTGCTTCTCGGTCGATAGTGCCAGAAACCCGCATAGTACTTATCTCGCCTCCATCACAAAAGAGCCTAAGCCTGATATCATATTGACCATCAGCTAGTGAAGCAACATCCATCTCAAAGTCAAAACCTGGCACTTCACCAGGGTCGAATTTCTCAAGTGTCTTCCACGAGTTCTGATTCATACTAGAATACTCTACAACAACACTATCCATGAACTGTACATCCTCAACAGACATATTAGCAGTGAGGAGATTACTATCATCATCTGATACGACCCAACCCTCTTGCGGAAGGTTCATTGTTACATCGCTACAGGGTGAATCAAAGAACAAAGAGACTGACGCAGTGCTCGACGTCTGTGGTACGAAATCACTGATATCTTCACACTTAGGATATGCTATGAATGTGATGTTTTCATAAGAGAACACCTCAGAAGCGGGATTCTTCTCTATGAAGATGTCCACTGAAAATTGACCCGGGACACCGCCATTTTCTGTTCTTCCAAGCACCTTAAATAGCCTTCTTGCTGGACCAGTTACATCAGATATGGTAGCAGAATTGGGATTACTATTCTCAATGACATCTAACCAATATTCTCTGGTTTCATCACTTTCACTGAGATTAGTTATGGTTACTGTAAATACTTCTCTAGACGAAGGATCTAATGGATTCACATCCCCTCTTATCGGGTTAGCAATGGTAAGCAAAGGCTTGTCTCTTTGCAGGGTGCCAGGAATATAGGGACAACTGGTTTCTGAAGCGATCTCTTCAAATACAGGTGTGCCATAAGTTGGACATTCTAGGATATTAAAAAGGTATTTATCCCCGCCTTCGTCGTCTATATCTTTAAAGGTATAAGAAGTTGTTCTGCTACTTAAGGACTTCGAACCTCCTCCTAAACCAAGCTCAGCTCTCAAATTTACCTGGACTCCTCCTGAAAATCCAGCTCCTGCTACTTCAAGTCCTGCCGCTACTGCTAACTCTGAGCTTACATTTACTTTGAATTCATACTCCGAGGTAAATGTCGATGAGCGCGTTATACTTGCTGATGTCGTAACACCTCCGTCGATGGCCAGTCTATTAGTATTAAACTCAGAAGTATCTGCTATGCTCTTGAGAAAATCATTGCGATCCAACGTTTGCTGCCACATGTCGATCTGGTTTTGATACCACCAAATGGAATCAGCAGGGCCGTTATCTCTTAAGAAGGCTATGTCTGGGATCAGATTATTTCTAATCTCATGTGCGGAAAAGGCATATGTTGATGCTAAACCATCCGTCCCCATGATGATATCTACTACCTGCGTATCACGACACACACCAGGGCGATTATCAAACTCTAAGACATCAGCTTGTGCATAAAGGAGATTCAAAGCTGCTCCTATAAAAATGTCACCTCCTTCTCCTATAAAGTCAGTAGCCTCATCCTCTCGAGTTCTATAGGAAGTGACATTAGTCAGTGATAAAGTGAGCTCTTCTGTAGTTGAGTTTGAAGCCCCTACCTCCATCGTATTCTGGACAGTACCCCATACTTCTGACTCGGTCGAAATACCTAAAGCTCCAGCTTCAAACTTCGCCCCTAACTTAGTTTGGGACCAAACGGATACACTTCCTCCCATCAATGTGGACAGGCTAAAAGAAAGCTCGGATGATTCTTCGTCTATAATCTCAGCAAAACTTTGGTCACCTGGAGGGTCTCTTAATATCATCAAAGGAATATCTGGTGACACGGTCACAAATGTTCCATTGCGAGCTTTAGTCCCAGTTACGATAGCCCTGATCGTCTGTGATGATGACACAAGCTGGCTGTCGAGATTCATCGCATAAAACTCTAAATGCTGGTATGGTTCAAATGGAAATAGATTAGGTGTATCAGGGATAATATCATACATCACTACACCATCACTGATTGGCACATAAACGGTATCTCTACCCGAGATCTCATCTACAAATACCATAAGACCAGTATCTAGAGGACACCCATCCGTAAAAGACTCTTCTATGTCAAAGACGAGTGTTGTGACTTCTAACTGCTCAAGCACGGTATCCTGACTGCAATTAGGGACCGGTTGTATCCCAGTGCTATCTGTATGAGGCCTGAGCGTAACTATCGGCGCTTGTTCATAAACCAAGGTCATCACTGTATCTGCCGATGACAAATCTGCCCATATGGTATCCTGGTTGGCAAAAAATTGTTCGATAGTCACGGCATCAAATCCATCGGCTAAACCTAGATCTGTATCTGTCACTATCAATTGATAATTTCTGGCGGGAAGGGTAGCCGAAAAGTTACCGCACTCATCAGTATCTAGAAGGTAATCAAAGCATCCAAAATCGTCAACTAATCTGATCTCTACACCGCCGTAACAAAACCCTCCGCACGCCAAGACAGATCCAGAAACGGTATAGGTGGTTGTACTTTCGTAGTCAAGGCCTGTTTGATCAGCATTGACAGTGACGTTATCATATGAAGCAGGCACGAAAGTGTGGTTGCTGTCCGGGCTGAAGGATGCTTCAAAACTAAATATGCCTGGTTCTATCGATACCCTATATGTACCATCTTCTGAAGAGACTCCTTGTTCTGATCGATCTATCGTATTGATAGTTACACCTGGGAAAGGACAGGTAGTATTGAGACTATCTGTCTGAGTCACTCTGCCTTCTACAAATAGAGCTGTCAAGTCGGTGAAATTCTGATCTTCAACGCCCTCTGTGGAATTAATAGTAACATCAATATGCGTAGGGCTAAACTCATGATCTAGAAACATGGGCGTCACTCGATAAGTCGCATCTATAATAAGATTAGCTGTATTATAAGAACCACTTGAATTGGTTTCGACAGTGTCTGGCTTACATGAAGTGGCATCTAGCGACTCGATGATCATAGCCACCCTATCGACACCTGTAGCTCCATTAGGCCCTGTCACTCTACCACTGATGTTTCCTCCATCTGGAACTTCTATATCAAATCTTAATTCATTAGTATATATCGCCCCACCTAGCGTACTCAGTCTTCT
>CAYYBR010000263.1:0-5790 GCA_964470035.1 uncultured Saprospiraceae bacterium | reverse complement strand
GAGTATAGAAACTATTCTTGGTTACAAGCAACAACAATTTATTGACTGGGGAGAAAATGCACTACTCAATGTTGGTGCTTTTGATTGTAGTGAGTTGTGGAGGAATTTAACCAAATGGCAAGGCGAATTTCTAAACATAGATTTAGAACCTGGAGAAACTCCATTCACTTTTAGAGCCTTTATAGGAGGGTATTGTTATAATCATAAGGATGGAAGAACAAAGAAGTTCCTATTTAGGACGGAACATCCTATAAGGGAGAATAATGCTTTTCCTGATTATCACTTTACTCGATTAGAAGAATTAGATCATCTTTTTAAAGAAGAGGGATTTTGGATATATTATGAAAAGTCAAATGGTATAAGGACTGTAACAAAGTTTTATTCCAATGATGTTATATGCGATGCACCCATTACTAAGAGAGAAAAAGAAATTTTGAAGTTGATAGCAACCGGGATGGGAGTAAAAGAGATAGCGGGGAGACTTTTTATAAGTATTGAGACTGTTCATAAACACCGAAAGAACATGATTAAAAAACTGAATGCTAAGAACATGGCATCGGTAGTTCAGATTTGTAAGTTGTGTTATCTAATTTGAACGATTTCTTCATTTGCACTTTTGTGTCCGGTTCCAATTATTTTCCCTGTATGTTTATTCTCTTACCAAGGAGAGCAATCTTTCTTGATATGCTATCGGTTACATACGAAAGTTGACAGATATAGAGTTTTCAATCTTAGAGAAACACATAGAATATGTTAATCAACACCATGAGTGTGGGGCATGTAAAAGGCCATGGTGCCAAATAGATGATTGCAAATTAAACATAGCGCAGAACAATCTGGGTATGGTATATCATGTATATCCAGAGTTGAAAGATTTCTACCAAGACTGACATTGGTCCTTTTCAAAACTTACGATGGTGTGGCTATGTGCATGGTGTGGTCGCTACTCATATTAGCTTCTTAGCTTTTAAATGTGATAAAGAGTGCAGAGGATCCTGTGGTTATAAGTACCACTAAATCTGAACCTTTTAATTGCCCATCCACACATCCATCTAATTCACTACTTTGCCCCTTCTTATATCATTATGCATATCATCTTTATTCTATGTCATCGATCGTTATAGTTCTCATAGGTATACTGGTGTTGGTACTGCTCATAGGAGTCATCAAGCTGGACACCTTTCTTTCTTTTATCCTCGTTTCACTTGGTCTTGGTATCGCTCTAGGTATCCCGATCAATGAAGTAAGTGGTGCCATCAAGAAAGGTATCGGCAATATCCTAGGGTTCTTGGTCATCATCCTTGGCTTTGGTGCTATGCTGGGCAAGCTAGTAGCAGATAGCGGTGCAGCACAGCGTATATCTGATAGTTTAATTAAGGCATTTCCTGATCGATATATCCAGTGGGCGGTGGTCATTACTGGATTTATAGTAGGCATCCCGATGTTTTATTCGGTAGGTTTTGTTATCCTTTTGCCCTTGGTGTTTGCTGTAGGAGCGGCGACGAGGCTGCCATTGCTATATATCGGACTGCCGATGTTGGCAGCACTTAGTGTGACTCATGGATATCTGCCACCTCATCCAGCGCCTACCGCGTTGGTAGAAAACTTTGGTGCTGATCTAGGGCGAACCCTGCTTTATGGGCTTGTGGTTGCGATCCCAGCCATCATCCTTGGGGGGCCGGTGTTTGCTAAGACCTTGAAGAAGTACAAGCCAAAGCCACTTGCTTCTATGATGTCTTCTAGGGTATTTAGCGATAGTGAGATGCCATCTTTGGCCAATGCTATCTTTTCTGCTCTACTGCCTGTCCTCATAATTGGAGGTGCAGCGCTGCTTAAGATCTTTATCGCTGAAGGATCAAGTCTTGCTGATATCATCAATTTTATAGGAGATCCCATCATCGCTATGGTCATCACCATACTCGTCGCTACGTGTACTCTTGGCCTTTCTCAAGGTATGAAGATGAAGGAGGTCTCTAAGACTTACATCGATGGGGTAAAGGGTATCGCCATGATACTTCTCATCATAGCAGGATCGGGAGCTTTAAAAGAAGTCTTCATCCAAAGTGAAGTAGATAAGACGATCGGTGCTATGCTTTCTGATCTAAGTATACAACCACTGATTCTAGCTTGGGGTATAGCAGCTATCATCCGTATCTGCGTAGGTAGTGCTACTGTTGCTGGTCTCACCAGCGCTACTATAGTTGCGCCACTCATCGTTTCGACGGGAGCTAATCCTAGTCTTATGGTGCTTGCCACGGGTGCTGGCTCGCTCATGTTTTCTCATGTAAATGATACGGGCTTCTGGCTCTTCAAAGAATACTTTAACATGTCTATTGTGGACACGTTGAAGACTTGGACAGTCATGGAGACAATAGTATCTATCACTGGATTAATAGGTGTCCTAGTGTTGAATATCTTCGTTTGACTAAACCTACATAAATAGCTAATTTGCGCAGAAGTAATTACCCAGATGATGACTGCTGAACAAAAACTCAAGGATCTTGCGCTCGTACTTCCTCCACCACCAGGGCCACTAGGGGTTTATAAACCTTTCTTGCAAGTTGGAGACATGGTATATGTCTCTGGTCATGGTACAGTAAAGGAAGATGGCTCGCTGATCATAGGAAGGGTAGGAGAAGATATGGATATAGACGCTGGCAAGGCTGCAGCCCGTCAGGTAGGTCTTGCTATACTTGCTACACTAAGATATAACCTAGGTACCCTTGATCGCATCGATCGCGTCATCAAGGTCTTGGGTATGGTCAATGCCACTTTAGACTTCGAGCGACATCCCTATGTGATCAATGGTTGTAGTGAGCTCTTCTCGGAGATATGGGGAGATCGTCTTGGTGTAGGTGTGAGAAGTGCCGTAGGTATGGCGACCCTCCCGGATAATATACCTGTGGAGATCGAAGCTCAGTTTTTACTCAAGCGCTGATGAGCTGGCGGGATATAGATCTCAGGGACATAGATACGCCGGCACTTCTGGTAGATAAGGGTCTTGTCATGAAAAATATCGATGCCGCCATCACATACGCTGGTGGTGTAGATCACTTTCGGCCACATGTAAAGACTCATAAGACCCTAGAGGTGGCACGGCTACAGCGAGCATCGGGTATCTATAAATACAAATGCGCAACTATACCAGAAGCTGAGATGCTTGGTATGGCGGAGGCGTCAGATGTGTTGATAGCCTACCAGCCGCAGGGCCCAAAGATCCAAAGAGTCGCTCATCTTATCAAAGCATTTCCTGCCACGAAATACAGCGTACTTATCGATCATATTGATGTTGCTACGGCCGTCGAGGAGGTTATGAAAGAGCACAGTATTAAGCTCGATATTTTCATCGACGTGGATAACGGTCATCATCGCACAGGCATCTCTCCTTCGAAGGTGTCAGCACTAGCGGATCACATCCAGCGGATGCCACACCTTCATCTCCGAGGATTACATTGTTATGATGGGCATATCCGTATGTCTGATCTCCCTACTCGTATCACTTCCGTAAATGGTGCACGTCAGGAGGTCCTGCAACTTCATGCAGACATCACCTCTTCCATAGGTTATCAACTTGATTTGGTCATGGGTGGAAGTCCATCATTTAGCGCTCATAAAGATCATCCTGAGGTAGAAGTAAGTCCAGGGACTTGGATATTTTGGGACGCACGATATGCTAGTGATTATCCAGAGCAACCATTTGCGAAAGCGGCCATACTGATCACAAGAGTGATATCAAGGTTAGATCGTCGTACCTACTGTCTTGACCTCGGGCATAAAAGCGTGGCTAGTGAGATGCTATATCCCAGAGTCGAGTTTTTAGATCGTACTGATATCACCCAGATAGGACATAGCGAAGAGCATATGGTCATCGAGATGCAGGGTGAAGAAGAACTCCATATCGGCGAGCTGCTATACGCTTATCCCCATCATATCTGTCCTACAGTTGCACTTTATGACGCCTATCACGTAGTTGAAGATGGTGAGATCATCGGTATGTGGAAGGTGATCGCTCGTGATCGCAAGATCACCATCTGATATATAGATAATTCTATAGGTTAAAACTTCAGTTTTCGACTAAGGAAGATAGCGTAAGATGAGAATCCTCGTAACTTAATGGCGTATGAGTAAAGATGAAAAGTCGGGTCTAGAAGGACTCTTTGACAACAAGTTGGTCAAGTACCTTGGTACCTATCTGGCGGTTGGCTTTGGTATACTTCAGTTTATCGATTTTGCAGAAGGTCAGTATAATCTCGGAAATCATTGGATCGACAGGTTTTTGTTGATTTGGATTACGCTCTTACCGGCTCTTTTTATCTTGCTATATTTTGGAAATAAGAAGTCGGGCCAGTTGAGTTGGCCCAAATATGCAGTGGCCACTAACATTGCCCTCTCCTTTGTACTTGGCTTCTTTCTTGTCACGGGACATGCGTCAGATGCAGTAGAGATCGTCGAAGTCACTAACGAAGAAGGTCAGAAAGTACAGACCGTAGTTCCTTCCCTTAATAAGATAAAATCGCTCGCTTCCTTTCAGATGGAAAATGCTACTGGAGATGCAGAGCTCGATTGGTGGGGTATAGCACTGGGTAACCTGCTTCAGTTAGATCTGGATCAGCGGCCTGAGTTTTATAGTCGTTCTCCATATGGTATGTTTGGTTATTACGAAGGTATGGGGCTGAAAGATTTTAAGCTTCCGAGTGTAGGTATGCTGCGCGAGATGGCTCAAAAAGGACGTAGCGACTACTTTACACGATTGTCATATGATATAGTAGACGAAGAATTTGTGATCGATGGTAAGGTCTATGCTACCGTAGATGGTAAAAGTGTGATGGATCTGGAGGTACGTGATGAGGATCCTTTTGTGGCTATAGATCAACTCAAACAGGAGATATCTGAGAAGATCCCTGATGCACTAGAGGCCTTAGAGCAAGAAGAAAGCCTCCCAGCATCTTCGTTGATCACTAATAACCCTAAGGCACTGGAGTACTATACCAAAGGTCGCATAGCCAACTCTCAAAACCCTAATGGCAATGACGATATAATTCGCCTCATGAAGCTGGCTATAGAGGAAGATCCATCCTGTGGCAGGTGCTACTATTACCTGGGACTTCCACTTTACAATCAAGGCAAGCAGGAAGAATCTATATCTGCACTCCAGTCAGCTGTGCGATTTAGCAAGTCACTGCCCGAAAGGATGCAGTTTGAGCCCAAGGAAACGCTCTATGGTGTGACAAGTAATATTGATGCTTATATCAATTTATTAGAGATGCGACGAAAGATGTTTCCATATGACTTTAGCCCATATGAGCAACTACAATTGATCTACCTAACCAATTACGGGATAGATAGCACAAAGCAACTCATGCAAGAGGCTATCAACAATGGCAATGTAGAGAGAGGTCTTCTTGCGATGTATGGTTTGCAACTTCGTGACGAGGATTATAGCGGTGCTGAAAAGTCTTTGGACCAACTTAAAGCGGACTTTCCAGATAGAGACCAAGATAGACTCAAGTATGCGCAGATATATGAGTTTCAGGGAAGACTCGATGAAGCGCGAACGTTGCTCGAAGAAGAAGCAACTCTAGATCCATTCAATGCTAGTATACAGACGCGTCTTGCGCTGATTGACTTTCGCAATGAAGAACTTAAAGGTGCCCATGAAAGATTAGAAAAGGGGCTGGCTGAGTCGATGACACTATCGGATTCGACAAATTATATTTTTACTAAGAGATATCTACTGGCTGCTAGCGGTCAAGTAGACAAGGCTCTTTCCTTCCAGAATATGTATGAAGC
>CAYYBR010000262.1:0-5791 GCA_964470035.1 uncultured Saprospiraceae bacterium | reverse complement strand
CTTTATAGTAGATCGTAATTTTTCTATGTGAACTTGATATCGATTTTTAAAATATCAAAATTCATTTTCGCAAATATTACTATTAACGAGCATTTGTCCATGTTATAATTTCAAAAAATGTAACTGAGCTGCAGCGTTTTGGGTCTTACTCCTTTAATAAGAATAAGAAGAACTCAGAAATCATGACAACACAAGCACCAAAAGAGTTTCTTTACTTTCTCACATGCATTACTATTTTCTTGATAGGAGCTTATGCTTATACTGAAGAGTCTCCGGGAGCAACTCTACCAGAGTCACCAGAGATAGTTAATCGCAAACTCTATGGTCAAGTCATCAACGAAGAAGGAGTGCCAGCGAGCGAAGCAAAAATTGTACATCACAGTGAATTAGAACCGCTGCGTGTAATGGCGAATCAAGAAGGACACTTTTTAAACCCAGAAGTATCGAAGAATCTTTCTGCCACACTTGTACGTGTTAACTCTCCAGGCATGTTCGAAGTCTTTAGGACATTCTCATTGCTGCCAAATCAACAGACATATGCAGAGACCAAAACACTAGATTGTGAAATTATAGGCAGCATGTTATCTTCTACAGGAGGTACTTTAAATCAGACTAATAGACCTAGAACAGATTTCTCAGATACCTCTGTATGTAAAGAGATAGAAAATATAATTTTTATAGATATAGAAGGCGTAGGAGAGTTTACATACTTAGAAAACACCCTTGCATCTTTTGAAGGATTTAGGTTCAGTAATCTTTTAGGTGTAAATATTACTGCTGGCAGTGAGACACAAGATATAGCAGATGTCGTATTAAATAGCAAATTTCATTTAGCTACGCGCCTTCCTGATGATTATCAAACTAACCCCGATGTCGATATAAGTAATATCCCAGCAAGTCGATTTTCCTTTTTTGACGAAAATTTTGAATGTGAAGATTTTGTATTATCCGGTGGATTGCCTTTAATGATTTCTTTTACATCTTTAGATGAGATTCCAGGCAGAGTTGAAGGGACTTTCAGTGGAACAGTGAATTGTGTAGAAGATGACCCCATCTCGATTATAAATGTAACAGGATTCTTCAGCATGCCCACTTTTGCCCCCCATAGAAATCCATGAAAAAATATAGAGATTACATGTCACTACGAATGCGTCTCAAAGAAGCAAATGCACATCTCGATAGCGCTCAATCAGCGCTTTTCGAGTTTATCTGTGCTAATTTAAAAAGTGAAGCATCAGGTATGCTGTTGAGTCAAGTGTCGCCTTATCCTCTTCTTCGCTCCAGCAATACCATCATCATGACCCCAAGCATGATCATCTCACCATGGTCAGGATTGATATCAACCTTATTATAGATCGTAAATTTTTGGCCAAGTAATGATGGCTCCTTGCGCAGCCTTGCTATCAGATCACCATTTACGGAAGTGATGAGATAGGCAGGATTAAAAACGTAGTTGCCTATCAAGGGGATATCTCCAAAGAGACTATCAAGCGCCTTTACCCAAGGGTTCTCTTCTTCGATATGATACTGTACGAGATCATTGTCATCTAGGATGTCATAGCTTGCCTTCCAGATAGATCTCATGCCGTGGCGAGCAATGCGGCCTAGATAATCTCGCCCTGTTCGATGAAAACTATAGGAAGCCGAAAAATCCAGCCAGCGATCAGCTCTGATTTTATAGACCAGATCAGCCTTAGATTTATCAGCAAAGACATGCACTTCTTCTTTTAGATTGAACATTCTCTGGCGCACATAGGCGATGGTCTCTCCATCGGCATCATAAGCCACAAAATCATTGGAGATTGTTCCAATCTGAAATTCTAGATCGATAGGAAAGTGTAGTTGGCGCATAGTTGATTTGTACACAGCAGATAATGAATTACCTTGACCTAAAGTTCTTCGCCATCTTCATATAACGACGAACGACTGATGATAGCAGACCAAACCATACAAGATCAACTCAAAGCAGTCTTTGGTTATGATACTTTCAGACCGGGTCAAAAGGAAATCATAAGCGGTATCCTCAAGGGAAATGATCACCTTGTCGTTATGCCAACTGGAGGTGGTAAGTCACTTTGCTTTCAACTTCCAGCCTTACTACTACCCCACCTTACTATCGTCATATCCCCCCTGATAGCCCTCATGGAAGATCAGGTAGCCTCACTCGATCAGCTCGGTGTCTGTGCCCGTGCCATGCATAGTGGTAAAAGTTTTGAAGAGAAAAGTGAGATAGACGGACTGATCAGCAAAAATGAGTTAAAGCTCCTGTACATCGCCCCAGAAACCATCTTACAGATGCGAATGAAAAACTATATCAGTAATCTTAAAGTCAGCCTCATTGCTATCGACGAAGCACACTGCGTATCCGTGTGGGGCAATGACTTTAGGCCTGAGTATAGAGAGTTGCATACGCTCAGGGCGATAGTGCCAGATATACCTTGGATAGCACTCACTGCCACAGCGGATGACGCTACCCGACAAGAGATGTCTACCCAACTCGGACTGAAGAGCCCAGCTATATCTGTGAGTAGCTTTGAAAGATCTAATATCCAAATCTCCTGTCGGCCCGGACAAAAGAGAATAGAGCAGATCCAGAGATATGTGGTTCAACGTCCTGAACAAGCAGGCATCATCTACTGTCTGAGTAGAAAGTCAACTGAAAAACTCGCAGAAAAATTAAAAGACAGCGGCATCAAAGCTGCATATTATCATGCAGGCATGGATAGTCTGAGTAGATCTAGGATACAGACGAGATTTCAAAATGACGAAATCCATGTCATCTGTGCTACAATCGCATTTGGTATGGGTATCGATAAGAGCAATGTCCGATACGTCATACATTATAACCTGCCAAAAAATATCGAGAGCTACTATCAAGAGATAGGCAGAGCAGGTCGCGATGGAGAGCCTTCAGAGGCTTTGTTATTTTATAGCTGGGGTGATGTCATGCAGCTCAGGTCTTTTATAGATGATAGTGACGGAGCTACTGTCTTCAAAGAAGTGCAGCATGCTAAATTAGAAAGGATGTGGCAGCTTGTTTCAGGATATTCGTGCCGAACAAATGTCATACTTAACTACTTTGGAGAGTATAGAGATGCTGCATGTCAACACTGCGATAATTGTGAGCATGAAGAGACCTCGATAGATGGCACAGTACTCTGTCAGAAAGCTCTGTCTGCAGTAGCTAGGTGCAATGAGTCAGTATCTATCACCCAATTACTCGATATACTCAAGGGAGCTTATAAACCTGAATTAAGAGATCGCGGATGGACTGAGATCAAGACTTTTGGTGCAGGACGAGATCTTACCTACCCTCAGTGGCGAGAGTATATCACTCAGATGATCAACCTTGGACTCATGTCTTTGGATTATACAGACGGTTATAAATTAAAACTTACACCTCTTTCTAGAGATGTCCTACACGGAAAAACAAGCATCCCTCTCTATGAGTGGCAACCAGTTAAAAAGACAAAAAGAGGGCCTAAGCTAATAGCGACAGACGATGGAAATATTGACAAAGACTTATATGAAGAACTGCGATCTTGGCGAGCTCGTCAAGCAAAGACAAAAAAGATACCAGCCTATACCATCTTTCACGACAAGACGCTCAAGGCACTCGCCTCTCTACAACCCAAGAATGAACAGGCACTACTACAAATCAGCGGCATCGGACAAGCTAAATTAGAAAAGTACGGAGAAGAGATCCTAGCTCTTATCAAGAACTAGGAGGGCAAGCAATCTCTGGACAAGCAGGTTAATAGATACAATTATAATTTTTCTAGACACTGCGTCATCTCATCGACTAGATCATCGATGTTTCTTTGCTCGGTAGCATGATTCGTGATACATGCTCTTACAGTAAATTCTTGATGTACTGGATATACAGAAATCCAAGCTCTGCCAGATGCGATGACTTGATCGACCAGTTTTCTAATTTTCTTGTTATCACCTGCGATCTTAGGATGTGTGACACATACTACTGGTAGCTCAGTTTTGTTTTTAACAACCCAGCCAAGATTTTCTAATTTCTCTTTTAAGTATTTGCCTTGAGCGATATCATTATCAAATACTTGAGCATATCCGCTCCACCCATGCACAGCTAAAGAAATATATGCTTTCAGACCTATGAACCTACGTGACCACTGTATAGAGTGTAAGTAAGGATCAACCTGCTCAACTTGATCACCATCGGGAGGCATATATGATGTCTGAATATTATAAGTTTTAAATAATATCTCTGCATCCTTAGTTACAAAGACACTACCGCCCATAGGTGTAGAAAACCACTTATGAAAATCCATGGTTATAGAATCACACTTATCTATACCTGACAGGAGATATCTAAAGTTAGGACTCACACATATAGCTGCCCCCCATGCCCCATCCACATGTAGCCATAAGTCATACTTCAACTTGATATCAACTAGTGACTCTATAGGGTCTATCGTCCCAGTGCCTGTAGTGCCAGCTGTAGCGACTACCATGATAGGCAGGTATCCTTCTTCGAGATCTTGTTGTATCTGCGATTCTAAGACCTCTACATCCATCCTGAGATCTTGGTGGACAGCTATGCTCACGACAGAATCACTACCAAGGCCAACAATTCGTGCTGACTTCAGCACGCTATCATGGGCCTCTATAGATACATAAATCCTAGGGCGTTTTTGCAATCCCAAAATACCCTCTTTGTATACATCAGGAAAGGCATGGTTAACGGCACATTGTACAGCCGTCAGATTAGATTCTTGCCCACCACTACAAAAGGTACCATCTACTGGTTCATATCCAAATATGCTACCCAACTCTTCGATGATATGTCTCTCTACTTCATTAGCATAAGGAGCATGGCTCCAGGCAGCCATCTGTGGATTAAAAGCCGCTGTGATATAATCTCCAAATGTTGAAATGGTGGAGGGCCTGGGATTGAATAAACCAAAGTAACTCTTATGAGGAGTATGCACTGCATACTTAGAAAGACCAGTTATGATATGATCGACCACCTCATCTGGAGATATCGTACCATCTAAGGGCAGAGATGTGACATGATCTTTGACTTCTTGGGCAGTTAGCGTCGGAGCAACTTCTTTTCTTGACAACCCCTGATAATATTCGTTGATACGTTGCTCAACTACTGAAAGCAGTCTTAGTTTTTCAGCGATAGGAAGATCCAGCATACTCATGTATCTAAGGTATAAATATTAGTTTTTAACCTTGTAGACTTCTTACCACGCCGATACTAAGAAATTAACATAAGAAACATTTACGGAAGTGAAATTATACTGTATCATGACCTATCTTTGGCACTCAAAATTACCCTTTATACCCCTTGCTCTCAGCGAATAATATCACAGTTAAATACGGCGATCGTATACTGCTCAACGGTGTAAATCTCGTCATCAAGGCCAAAGACAAGGTAGGTCTCGTTGGTCGGAATGGCGCAGGAAAATCGACTCTACTTAAAATCCTTGCCAAAGAGATAAGTCCCCTCGAGGGAAATGTCACCCAGCCTGCCCAGTCATCACTGGCTTTTCTTCATCAAGAGATAGAGATAGAGCAGCACAGGTCCGTACTGGAAGAAACTATGTTGGCATTTTCAGCACTTAGAGAGCTCAATGAACAGATAGAAAAGGCCAATCAAGAGATCGCAACGCGGACGGATTACGAGTCTGACAGCTATATGAATCTCTTACAGCACTTCTCAGAACTCAATGAACAGTATGCCTTACTAGGCGGCGATTCTGCAGAAGGCGATGCAGTCAAAGTCCTTAATGGACTTGGTTTTAAGACTGGT
>CAYYBR010000261.1:0-5872 GCA_964470035.1 uncultured Saprospiraceae bacterium | reverse complement strand
TACATCTTCTAATTTTATAGGCGTAGTACGATGCCACTGCTTATTAAACCAAGCAAAATAATCTGTCTCTGCACCTTGTAGCCATGGATCTATCAACAGACTTACACCCGCAAATTGCAAGTGCCACGAATTATCCATATTCAACCGTTGGAGTATCATACCTAAGTCTTCTCAACATCACAATATTAACTAATTCATCCACTTCGAGTTGTAGCGTTATATGTTGCATCTTAGCATCTAGCTCTTAAACATGTCGTTATTATCACATGATAGCCACTAGATTTTTCTTGGTGATTATAGCCGCGCTTACGCAAATGAACATTTACGTAAGTGGACAAGATAGTCAGCCAAATGTATTGCTCATCATAGCTGATGATCTAGGCATAGACGCTATAGACGGATTTGGTCTTGATATCTCCGACCCTCCAAGTACGCCAAATATCAAACAACTTCAGGAGGATGGACTCAGCTTTACTAATACCTGGGCCACACCTCAATGTGCGCCAACAAGAGCTGCGATCATGAGCGGAAAGTACGGTGTCAAAACCGGTGTGAGGGAAGTACCGGGTAATCTGAATCTCGAAGATGAATCCATATTCACTCGACTAAAAAGAGTAACTGATGATGCTTATGCTACTGCGTTGATCGGCAAATGGCACATATCTAATCCTGTCAATAGTGACCATCCCCACCAACATGGAGTTGATCACTTTGAGGGATTACTCAGAGGAGGGGTCAATGATTATTATAATTGGGAGAAAGACATCAATGGAAGAACAGTAGATGTAGCAGATTATATCACAAGTCACTATACCGATGCGGCCATCGATTGGCTCAGCGAGCAAGACCAGCCGTGGTTCTTATGGCTCGCTCATAGTGCGCCTCATAACCCTTATCAACTTCCACCTTCTAATCTTTTCTCTATCAGCAATCCTCAGTCAGATAGCGAATTGCATAAAGCAATGATCGAAGCGCTCGATACAGAGATAGGACGGCTACTCCAAAGTCTCGATCAAGAGATAAGGGATAACACTTATGTCATATTTATAGGAGATAATGGTACAGCCAGCAGAGTCTTAGAGTTCTTTGGTCGTGGTCGAGGTAAAGGATCGATGTTTGAAGGTGGGCTTAGGGTACCTATGGTCATAACGGGACCGCGTGTGACTCGCGTAGGAGAAGTCGAACCTGGCTTAGCACAGACTACAGATCTATATGCTACCATACTGGAACTCTGTGGCGAACCTCTAGAAGGTGGAGTATACAATAGCTTAAGTCTCGCTTCTTCACTGACATCTGATGAGGCTATCACAAGGCCCTATATATACAGTGACTATCTGGATGATGGAGAGGACTTTTGGGCCATCAAAAATCTCACTTATAAACTCATCGAGAATGAACGAGGCGTCCAGCAGTTCTACCGCATAGATGAGAATGTAGCTGAAGAAAATAATCTCATCAATCGACTATCAGGTGAAGAAGAGGCCATCTTCTTGGACATGGAAGCGGAAGCTACTGTAATAAGAGAAGCTTGGTCTTGTCAAGATGGCATCCTCAATGGTGATGAAGAAGAAATCGATGATTGTGGGATGACGACGACTTCTACCTTCTCTTTATCGAATACAAGACTCGATATCTATCCTAATCCGACAGGCGCACTTATCAAGATAATATCTGATGCATCATTATCCTTTAATGCCAGTCTTTACAACTCAACAGGGACTCTCATAATGAGTCTAGACAATGAAGATGTAATTGATATTACTGGTCTTCATCCCGGATTGTATTATCTGAAAATAACAGACCTGCAGAAGGGTGAGTCTATCGTGGATGAGATTGTTATACAGACTAGATAACAATTGTTAACTTTCCTAAAAAGATAACTACTATGCGTATCAGAACATTGAGTGTACCTGTACTTGATCAAGAGAAGGCATTCAGATTTTACACGGAGAAACTAGGATTTCAGGTAAGGCACGATATCCCAATGGGTGGTGAAGACCGCTGGCTGACTGTTGTTTCCCCTGAAGAACCAGATGGCCCTGAAGTACTTCTAGAGCCTGCTCCACGAGATTTTGAGCCTGCCAAGGTATTTCAAAAAGCATTATACGATGCAGGGATTCCTTGGACACAATTCGAGGTAGATGATGTCGATGCGGAGTATAAGCGACTTTTGGACCTTGGTGTACAATTCAAAACTGCTCCAAAAGATATGGGTACAGTAAAAATGACAGTCTTGCATGATACATGTGGCAACCATATAGCCCTAATACAGATGCTATGATCTTAAGAAAGTGAAGAAGGCCATCTTCATAGTTCTTGGTTGTACCATAGGATGTATCGTCTTTTTTATAGTTGGTTTTATCTCTAACGCTCTTGATCCAACTCCGCCAGAGCTGATGGATCCAGACACACCCGAAGAAGTAGTAAGAAGAGTACAAAGTACTCCCCTATCCAAGTGGATACATACTATCTTCGGACTTGGGCTTGGTTCTCTCTGTGGATGTTGGTTAGCACAAAGATGCTCTGGACAATTAGCCTCAAGAAGTGTGGCCGTTTTGATGAGTGTGTGGCCTATATATACATTCTGGGTAGTATATCCTGATGTACTATGGGTGCCCGCAGGGATGCTGATTGCTATAAGCATGGCATACGGTCTAGTCCACTATATAAATGAAGAAAGGAGTTCAAACTAGGTCTGATCTCCCTTCTTTTAAAAAGCGTTCAAGGTACGTTGACAATTCAATAAAGAATTTAGAACTGTCTTTATAATCTAACGGAGTGCCTTCCCTCGATATCTCATATCTCAAAAATTGAAATACTTGTATCTCAGTTATAACTCCTCTGTATCATCTAATATCTGTAAGCAGAGCTTTTAAAATTCAATAAATAATTACATCTGTTTGGTTGGGCAGTAGTCCCAAGAAATTGAGATCATGATGATCCCTAAACAGTTTTAAGCTCTAGATGCGGTAATTAAAAGTCAAGATTAAATAATTTTAAGTCGTCATATGTACCTTATCGAATTGAGTTTTGTCAAATTGTTTGCACTTTTAAGAAGAATAGACCTCAAATCACCTTAGGCAGCCCTACTTCATGAGAGGCTGTTCAAATGATAGTAAACAGGATGTATACAGCGACAAATGGATGAATCTGTTGTATCTATTATGAAGTTCGAATAATTTCCTTTCCGTCCAAAGTTTGCGAACACGGTTCTCAAAACTATCTTTAATGATCCTACTTAGATGAAGCAAACAATCCTCATACTCTTTTCTGTAATCCTAGCTCTATCACTCCCTTCATGCAAGGGAGATACAACGACTATAAAAAACTTGGAGTCGAATCAAGTAGATAGAAAAACCCAAGCACTATTGCTTACGCAGCGGTTTGAGTTTGATGTAAATGATAAGAATAGAATGACTGGAAGCTATGAACAAAGATCTAAGATCACAGTCCCGTCAGATCTATCTCCTCAAAATAAATGGATCATGTTCGAAGGTCCTGTACTAGAAAATGATCTTGTAGCCTATCGATACTATGCTGATAGTCGTCATCGCTTTGATATCTATGGGAAGATTGTCGGTGATCTCGTTATGGATACTGTTAGTTGGGATTATCATGATCTCATGGATTGGGGAAGTGACATACTCAAAGTGGGCAATTCTTTGGGGCTGGGAAGTCCGGCCATTCATTATCAGGATACGATATACACCCTCTCAGATTATGATAAGAAAACGATAGAGGTCCTGTCGGATGATAATAACAGCTCTGCTGTACGGACCACTTTTACTGGATTACGCATCGGTGATAAAAAATTTGACCTACTTCAAGATTGGAATATAAGTGCAGGGCATCCCTCTTCAGAAATTACACTGAGTATAACTAATGGTTCTCTTCCTGATGGCATGTACTTCGCCACAGGATTTGTCAAACATCTTCCTGAGGTGATTACTGGAGAAACTCCAAGTGCATTTTACGCCCTCAACTGGGGCATGCAATCTTTTCATGACCAGGATCTTGGCATGGCAGTTATGGCAAAGAAAGAACATGGACCAGAGATAGTACCGGACGACCTTAGTCATGTCATGGTTTTTAAAAATGCCAAGCAGAAAGTCACCTATAAGTTTATGTCAGTCTGGGAGAAAGACCTCAATAAAATAACTGACATCGGCGGATTCAAAAAGATAGTTAAAGAGACATACAAGTAATAGATACAAATACATCAACATGGAACAACGCTATGGGGCCTCTCCGAGAGAGGTAGAAAGAATGAATACTGAGGAGCTACGAGCAGACTTTTTATTTGAAAAAGTATTTGCTATTGGTAAGGCCAACTTCCTCTATAGCCATTATGATCGTATGGTGATAGGTGGTGTAGTACCGAGCACCAAAGCCATCAAACTTGGCAACTACGATGAGCTGAAGAGTAAATACTTCCTAGAAAGAAGAGAAGTAGGCATCCTCAATGTCGGTGGCAAAGGAACAGTAGAAGCTGATGGCAAGACGTATAAACTAGATAAGTTGAGCTGTCTATATCTCGGGAAAGAGACCAAAAAAGTATCTTTCAAATCCTCGAGCAAAAGAACTACAGCCAAGTTCTTCCTTTTCTCAGCACCAGCTCATAAGAAGTATCCTAACGAGCTGTACACAAAAGAAGATGCCCAACCATTTCAACTAGGATCACCAGCAACTTCTAACGAAAGAACCATCTTCAAATATATTCATGGGGAGGGTATCAAAAGTTGTCAAGTTGTGATGGGCGCTACTATTCTAGCAGATGGAAGTGTGTGGAATACAATGCCACCTCACACTCACGACAGAAGGAGCGAAGCCTACTTTTACTTTGATGTACCTAAATCTCAAGGAGTTATGCACTTCATGGGCAAACCTGATGAGACTCGGCACCTATGGGTTCAAAATCATCAGGCCATCATATCACCTCCGTGGTCGATACACGCCGGATCTGGCACTGCGAGTTATTCATTCATCTGGGCGATGGCTGGAGAAAACCAAGATTTTTCTGATATGGATTTTATTGAGCTAGGGAGGATACGGTAGGGTTATATGAGTCAAGAAGAGGTAAGCCAGAGCTGGTGTTTTGTGACATGGGCAACTTATAACTCTAGGGTGTCCGAAAGCATGGTTGAGTTCAATCCACCTGAGTTTACAAAAGATGTAGAGCCCATAGTTTTTGGATATCAAAGCCAGTTAGTTGTAGCAAGACTCGTAGTTGAGGCGATAGAAAAGCATGATCTCAGTGTACATACTTTTAATGTACTACCTGACCATGTACACATGCTTGTCAAGGTTTCCTCTGATGAGGAGCTTGCGGAGAAGATTGGAAGTATAAAAGGATATATAGCCAACCAAATAAGAAAGAAGAGCAACACAACATCCAAAATCTGGGCAAGTAAATTTCACCGTCAGTGGATCAAAGACAATGGTGATCTTGAAAAGATTGTCCGGTATATCAAGTTGAATCATATAAAGCATTCGGCAACATGGGGACGAGACTATTTATGTGGCTTTGGCCCGGAGCTTACGGAGATAGTAAAAAATTTAAACGTCAAGCTCATCTAAAACTTGAAACGGAGTTGTTCCTTTCCCGAAACGAAATCCTACTCCATCAATGAATAACGGGTATGAAACCCGCTGTCAAGGTCGCTGCCTCAATTCCTGTTAATGTTTGACACGGGGTTTCATACCCCATGGGCTTGTCCTTTCACAAACCCAATTCATATCCCGTGGGCTTTCGGGCATCCGAACCTACTTCCTACTCTATCCAAGGCACAGCGGGTGTACTAGTTGGAACCCGCGGTCCCACTGAATACATTCACAGTAGGATTTATCGGGTTGCCAGATGATCGTCTATAGG
>CAYYBR010000260.1:0-5885 GCA_964470035.1 uncultured Saprospiraceae bacterium | reverse complement strand
GAGGCTTCTTGTGTAAAGAGCAAAAAAACTGTGTCTTGACTTTTCAGACAATCAGTCTTTTAAGGGTTAACTCGTCTTGGCTCATACATGCGCTTAGTAACTTAATCCCTTGAACATTTTAAAACGCGAATTCTCGTATGGCTAAGCCGAGTTTCAAAGATTCATAAGTAGGACAACCTTCACTAAGTGCTCCCCCTATACACAAGGCAGATAAGGTGACATCTAGGCGACCAATTATGTATAAGCTGCTACATTTACCCGCAGAAGAAAGAATATGCTATGATATACCTTGGACTTGGAAGCAATAGTCCTGACAAGCTCATCATGTTATCTCGAGCAAGGGTTTTGATAACAGCATACATCGGGCGGATTATATCTTTGTCCCAGATATATACTACTGAGCCTTGGGGTGAGAAGGACCAACCCACTTTCGTAAATCAAGCCTTAGCCTTACAACCTGAGTTAAGTATCAAAGATCTCCATGTAGCTTGCCTCAAAATAGAAGCCATACTAGAGAAACAAAAGATTACCAAATATGGGCCCCGAAATATCGATATCGACATCCTGCTCTATAATCAAGAAGTATATAATAGTGTGGATCTACAGATACCACATCCGAGGATGCACCTAAGAAACTTTGTTTTAATACCTTTAGCAGAAATAGCTCCTGAGGCTGTCGTCCCCTTGAAAAAACAGGTAGTCAGCGCTCTTTTGGACCAAACTAAAGATCAAGGAAAAGTTACTCCCCTAGCAGAATGAATCAAGCCATCACCTTTCCGTACAAATACATCTGTATAGAGGGTAACATCGGTACCGGTAAAACCACCTTTGTTGAGATGCTCAATCAGGAATATAGCTGTGAGATGATCTTAGAAGAGTTTCAGGACAACCCCTTCCTCCCCTACTTTTATGAAGATCGTGATAGATATGCCTTCTCAGTAGAGCTCTTTTTTATGACGGAGCGATATAAGCAGCTTCAGAGACAGCTTCTTAATCAAGGGTTATTTCAAGACTTCACTATCTCAGACTACTACTTTGTAAAATCACTTCTCTTCGCCAAGAATAACCTCATCGAAGAAGAATATAGACTCTTTCAGAAGATGTGGAACGTGCTTAATGCACCATTCCCAAAACCTGATATCCTCGTTTACTTCCATAGAGATATAAGCATACTCAAAAAACTCATCGATAAGCGAGGTAGGGAGTATGAAAAGATGATACCCACTGACTATCTAAAACAGATACAGGATACCTACTTCGACTACTTCAAAAACATACTTACTTTTCCCGTGGTAATCATTGACCTTAATGAGATAGACTTTGTCGAAAATCGTCAGCACTATGAGTCTATCAAACACATCGTCGCCTCGGATTATTTACCGGGTGTTCATCGCATTAGTTTATTGGTATAGCATATGAAAGATATCATCATAAAGAAAGCAGCTAAAGAACATATCGAAGGTCTTTATCGCATGATCGAAGAGTTAGCTGTCTTCGAAAAGGCGAGGGATGAGATGTGGATGAGTTTGGATGATTACTACAACGCCTTTGAGAAGTCTCATTTTAGAGCGATAGTAGCTCTAGATAATAATGAGGTCATCGGTACTTGTGTATTCTACCATACCTTCTCTACTTGGAAAGGTAAGATGATGTATCTGGAAGACTTTGTAGTCAAGGAATCACACCGAAGATATGGTGTGGGACAGCAGCTCTTTGATCGGCTCAAGGAACTATGTATCGAAGAAGACTTCAAACTACTAAAGTGGCAAGTGCTTGACTGGAACACTATAGCTCTTAACTTCTATGAGAAAAATAATGCCACCATCGAGAAAGAATGGTGGAATGGCAAGATCATATTTTAAGTCCAAGCGCCATTCTTGCTAATTCGTCCGTATGATCTGGATAATCCACATCTACGACCTTCGCTTTTTGAAGCCATGACTGGACCTCTTTAGTAAAGCCATCTCCTACACTATCAAGTATCGACACCCCCATATCTGCGAGGGCCTTGGCATTGCACTCCTGTTCATATTGAGCTAACATAGGTATCGCCAAGACTTTCTTCCTTAAAAACAACATCTCCGAGACTCCTTGGAAGCCGGCTCCCATGATAGCGAAAGAAGTTTTAGTCAACATATCCATCCAGTTCTTCTTGTCGACAGGATAGATATGAATGTTATCGTGATGCGCCTCTTCTTTCTCATGTTTAGAAAATATCCGAAACTGATAACCGTCGAGTCCTTTAAATCTATCTATCAACCTTGATGACGCAAAAGAAGGAAGGTAGACGAGGACTTCGGTATCGTCATATTGTAGATCTAGATCTCTAATCTCTTTTCTGATCACTGGCGTAAAGACCTGCTCGTCATAGGCCTGAAAATGAAACCCTATCTTACGATGAGAAGGAGCGAAATACTTAAATATGAACTCTGCGAAGTAACCCTTCCTTTTGGGTCTAGGGATTTTATCACTAAAGAAGGCGGCTTGGTGACTCAAAGAGACGCATTCGATGTGGCGAAATCGCCACTTTCTAGCATACGCGGAGATAGGTTCAAAGTCATTGAGGATAAGGTCATATCCAGAAAGGTCCAGGTTCATAATGTCCCTGATCAATCGATATGGCTTCAAAGATTTTGTTGTTTTCCAGATATCGACGCCGCCATTTTTACCAAAGACATAGCTCCAGCCATAATACTTGTATTTGACTGGAAATGGCAGTTCGAGATCTCCTTGGATCCCACTTAACAGCACATCTACATCTGCATACTTCGTCAGGTATGGATAAAACTCCATACATCGACTCATATGTCCATTGCCAGTAGCCTGAACGCCATATAGCACTTTGGGTCGATCTGACATGGCAGATATCAGTTTTTTCTATTCATGAGCTGGAGAGAAAAGTCGGCTAGTTGTTTCTTCGCCTCTTCACTTAAGCTAGTCATCTCCAAATGAGATAAGGACAGGTCAAAATAAGCCTTCTTTGCTTCTTCACAATAGGTAGGAATAAAGAGCTCATTAAATATATCCCGTACTCGAGCTACTTTATCCTCATCTTTTATCGATGTAGAAGTATATAAATCTACAAGCCCCACTCTATCGCTTTCTTCCATAAGAGCAAGAGCTCGCAGATATAGATAGGTTTTCTTTCCTTGGATAATATCTCCGCCAACTTTTTTGCCAAAGACTTTAGGATCTCCGTAAACATCGAGGTAGTCGTCTTGAAGTTGGAAGGATACGCCACTGCTGATGGCATATTTACGTAAGTGAGCTTGATCTAACTCACTAGCTCCTGCGAGCTTCGCTCCCATCTCTATGGCGGCCCCTAATAAGACAGCCGTTTTCAATTCGATCATGGTGAGGTATTCTGTAAGTGAGACCTCATCTGACTCCTCATAGGTCATGTCATAACTCTGTCCTTCACAGACTTCCTTGGCCGCAGTACTTAAGATATTGATCATCTCCAAAGGTGCGTGATAATCAAGTTGCGATAGTCTTTCATATACCTCTATGAGCATCGCATCACCTGTTAGGATAGCTGAAGAGGTGCCATAGGTCGTATGCACAGATGGTTGGCCCCGACGTGTAGGAGCTTCATCCATGATATCATCGTGGACCAATGTGAAATTGTGAAAAAGTTCTATGGCATAAGCTAAGTCGAGAGCATTTTCAAGATCTTTTTTATACAGTCCATATCCTATGAGACAAAGGAGAGATCTCATGCGCTTCCCACCTTGCCCCATCACATAGTTACGTGGCTCATACAAGGCTGCTGGGGCAGAGGTTATCTGATTCTTTTCATGACTCTTACCTATAAGGTCCAATGCATATGATATATTTATTGGCATGAACTCGTGGCTTTTCGCGAAGGTACTTTTATATCTAGTGCCCAAACAAAATATTTATATAAATGAGAACAATCTTTCTGATACTTATTTCTAGTTCCCTGTTCTTTTTAGCTTGTAATAGTGAGTCTGCAAAGACTCCAGATCTTATCATTCATAATGGTAAGATCTACACCGTAGATCAGGAAAAAAAGATCAGTGAAGCCATCTCTATTACTGATGGTCTGATTACAAGTGTTGGTAGTTCTGAAGACATCTTAACTGCCAAAGGTCAAGACCGGAGGTATTAGATGTGGAGGGGGCCTTTGTCATACCTGGACTCATAGAGGGGCATGGTCATTTTAGTGGTCTAGGCCAAAGCCTAATGAATCTGAATTTTTTGAAAAGTAAGTCGTGGGATGAGATAGTCGAAATGGTCAGACAACGAGTTAACGAAGTAGATACTGGAGAGTGGATCATAGGTCGCGGTTGGCATCAGGAAAAATGGACTGAGACACCTCACGACCATGTACATGGCTATCCTCGTCACTTTGACTTGAGCGAGATAGCTCCTGATAATCCTGTTATGCTTCGACATGCCAGTGGCCATGGCCTGATAGCAAACGAGAAGGCTATGGATATCGCAGGTGTTACTAAGGAAACAGCAGATCCAGCAGGTGGTGCGATAGTCAGAGATAGAGATGGTGAAGCTATTGGAGTATTTGAGGAGAGGGCCATGGAGATCATCAGAAGTGCCTATAACTATTATCTGGAAGAACAAACGGACGAACAAAAAATCAAAGAGTGGTATGATGGTATCGCATTGGCCCAAGAAGAATGCCTTGCTAATGGTATCACAAGCTTCCAAGACGCTGGTGCTCGATTTGAAGAGTTAGATCGGTATAAAGAGATGGCCGTAGATGGGAAGATGGATATCCGTCTTTGGTCGATGGTAAGGCATAGTTCTGAAGAAATGAGAGGTAAGCTTGCTGATCTTCGTACCATCGATGCTGGTGACGGATACTTCACTTGTCGAGCTATCAAAACAGAGGTTGATGGTGCGCTTGGTTCATTCGGTGCATGGCTACTCAATCCATATGCTGACAAGCCAGACTTTGTCGGACAAAATACCACTGAGATAGATGAAGTTGATCAGATAGCTAAGCTCGCACTACAAGCTGATATGCAATTGTGTGTGCATGCTATAGGTGACAAAGCGAATCAAGTCGTACTCGACTTGATGGAGAAACACTATAGCGCTCATCCAGATCAAGATCTCAGATGGCGCATCGAGCACAGCCAACATCTTCATCCTGATGATATACCAAGATTTGGTCAACTTGGGGTCATCGCATCTATGCAAGGCATACACTGTACTTCTGATTCTCCTTATGTCGAAAAGAGATTAGGAAGAAAAAGATCGCAAGAAGGAGCCTATAACTGGAGAGCTATTCTTGATAGCGGTGGTATAGTCACAAATGGGACGGATGCTCCAGTGGAGGATATTGATCCAATAGAATCATACTATGCTTCTGTAACCAGAAAGAGAGCAGATGGAGGGGAAGCTTTCTTTCCAGAGAATAAGATGAGCCGAGAGGAGGCTATATACTCATATACCATGGCCAATGCCATAGCTGGATTTCAAGAAGATAAAAAAGGTTCTATAGAGGTAGGCAAATATGCAGACCTTACCATTCTTTCTGAAGACTGGCTTACATGTAGTGATGATGCTATACTCGAAACTAAAGTTCTATATACGATAGTGGATGGCGATATCAGATATCAATCTAAAGAAGGGAAGTAATTATCTACTGCTTGGGATTAGCGGATAGATTGACATCACCGATTTTAAAGCCTACGACATCCAATTGGATACTGCCGTCTTCATCAGCCATAGACGGATCTATCTGCATGATACTGGGTTCAAAGCCCCAAGATTGTCGGTTAGGAAAAACTTGTAGTCTTCCTATGATCAAGTTGCTGATTTGGACCAGATCATTAGTTGACAAATTACCATCACCATTGGCGTCACCGGCAAGAAGGGTAAATGGTTCTTCTATCTCT
>CAYYBR010000259.1:0-5892 GCA_964470035.1 uncultured Saprospiraceae bacterium | reverse complement strand
GTGATTGTATTTGTATAAAGCTAAAATATAGACGATTCTGTTAAAGTAGTAAATGATTCTAAGAATCTCATCCCCCTACTTGAGTTTCCTTTTTTGTTCAATCTTGGACTCCAAACGGCTATGGAATAATTGCCTGGATGAATAGCTAGGATTCCTCCACCAACTCCACTTTTACCAGGCAAACCAACTTTAAAAGAAAATTCTCCTGACTCATCGTAGAAACCACATGTTTGCATGATCGCATTAATCCTTTTTGCTTGACTAATATTCAGAATTCGTTTATTATCAGGAGATTTGAAATCTTCATTCACGAGAAACATAAATGTTCTAGTCAGTTCTTGACAAGTCATTTCAATCGAACACATGTGAAAGTAAAAATCCAGTACCTCATCGGGATCGTTTTTAATGTTCCCAAAAGACTTTATGAAATTACAAAGAGCGACATTACGATAACCAACTGACTTTTCAGATTTTGCTATAGATTCAGAATAATTTATACTATTATTCGTACAAATTTCTCTGATAAAATTCAAAAACTCTTTTGAGGCATCTTCTGTATGGCTTATCAACATATCACAGATCACCATTGCCCCAGCATTTATCAAAGGATTACGTGGGATCCCATTATCAGTTTCCAATTGAATTAGAGAATTGAATGGATTCCCAGATGGCTCTACACCAACTCTCTCCCAAATACAATCACCTAAAGTTTTATATGCTAGACTTAATGAAAGCACTTTGGAAATACTCTGGATCGAAAATTTAGTCTGCCAATCACCAACACCAAATTCTTTATTATCTACGGTTCTAAGGCATATACCAAATTTATTGGGATCTATTGTAGATAATTCAGGAATGTAATTCGCAATCTCACCGTTATTATCTTCACTTTTTATGTTCAGGTAAATTCTAGTAATTATGTCTTGATAATCTATTTTGCCTTCCATACCTATTAAATCGTTTCCGTTTGATACAGCTCACTAATAATACTTATTTTATTCTAAGCGAGGAGGAAACGGGCCGCTTGTATAACCTCTCACTGATTACTATAAAACTATATCATTTTTCCATTGCAAGGGGGCAGGAATACCCGTATCATCTATTAATTGCCTAATATCTATTTCTATACCTCTAGCCATAGTCGAAATAGGCACATCATTGGCACTGCCTTCAAAAGGATTTTCAGTCGATTCACCTATCAATTCTAAGCAATAAAACACCCAAGATATCAAGGCACTAAACGGAATCGACAACCATACGAAGTGCGCACCGAGAATATCTGCCATTATATGAAGATAGCCTGCATCATGAACATGATTGACCATATCTTCCTTAAAATCCTGGCCAATACTCTCGAAGACATCCATAACACCAAAAGGCAATAAGCAGATGAAAATCCAAACAAAGTAATAGTTCAAGGTAGCAAATTGCCGAGGGTACGGGAAGTTTTTGATACGTTCAGATTTACCTTGAAGTGTATAAAGTTCGACCAAGATTTTTTTCATTTCCATGTGTCGAAAGTCCTCAATCATACCAATCTGAAATAATTCTCTGAGACGGCGCGATTGTATGCCTAAGAGCTGAGATGCTCGATTGCCTTTAGCAAATACTTCTGTTTTTTCTGCTGCCGAAAGATAGGGGTCAATTGCTTCTTCAAGTGGCATTGCTTCTTCAGGTATGCTATAAAATTTACTTCTAAAATCTGTATTTTCTTTTCTTTCCAAATTATAAATCTCCCAAGGTTTTGGCTGACGCATTTGGTAGCGCAAGGCAGTTAGCCACGCAACATGACGATGTACCAATTCCCTATGTATATCTGCTAAACCCTTATCACCTAATTTCGTTTTTGCATGGTCATTTGTGATGAAATCTTTGACCATGATTGTCCACGATCGTGAGGAATTGACAATACCTCCCCATATTTTTCGAGCCTCCCAAAGTCGATCATAAGAAGCATTGTTTTTAAACCCTGCAATAAATGCAACTGCTGTCCCCAACAGGCCAATAGGCAGCCATGGCAAATGCAGCCATTTCCAGTCTAAAATATCGAATAAAAACACAGGAACAAATGAAATTATAAGAAACATTATAATGTATCTCTTTGTCCAGATCAACATTCTATATAATGGAAAAACCCGTTTGATGTACATAACTATTAACTATTTATTCATCTTGCCCTGCTCGCAGCTAGCTTGTATATATTGGAGCTGGATCACTCTTAACAAAGGTTCGCTCGTAGTACATTGCCCATTTTAGTTGTTCCTAGATCTTTACTTGGCTGACCTCTTTCCCAAGCCAACGTGCCATTGATGAATACATACGGCACAGCCTCGTCATTGCGCCTTACTATTCGCAGGTACTCTGGCAAACCAGGCATAGGGGCTTCTTGGAGATCATAAATGTCATCCGTCAAGTGGTTGGGGTCTATGATAGTAATATCCGCTTGTTTACCTTCTTCAAGACTACCTATATTGGGCATGCGATACCAATCCGCTAATTCCTTAGTCATCTTGTATACAGCTTTGCCTATTGTCATAGTTTTTTTGCCCTCGTCGGATCTTTCTTTTACTAGCTTTAATAAAGCAGGACCGAAATTATAAATAGAAATATTCTTCAAATGCGCCCCTGCATCGCTAAAGCCAATATGTGCATCGGGGTGTTGGACAATCCAACTTAACACATCAGGACGATCATTGGCAGTGACAGATATCCACTTCAGATCATCTCCATACTGAGTAATTAAATCCAGAAAGTGTTCTACTTCTTCCTTGTCTTCTGCCTTTGCCAGTTCTGCAAAAGACTTTCCTTCTATTGATTTATCTGGAGCTGCTAATATGGTCATCTCCTCCATTTTTCGATGAAATGCTCTTGGCTTAAAACGATTACTCCATTGCTTCATGAATTTTTTACGATATGCGGGTTGTTCCAGTAATTCTCGCCTCTCTACCACATCTTTCAAGTGCAAATAACTCGTACCCATCTCAAACTCTTCAAAAATCGGCGAGTCAAATCCCGGAGTCACTATCTGAAATGGAACAGGCAGTGCTTGAAACTTTATAGCTCCGTTGAGAAAGTTATTGACGAATCTAGAACCCATTGTTAGCATACGGTGTATGCCTCTAACTTGCTTGCTATCTGCCAAGGCCAGCATGCTTGTCTTTAGTCCTTTTTGGAAGAGCCCTTTACTCTCCCACATAAAACTAAATAGAGTCAGAGGGTTGGCTAAATTCGGTACGGTTTGTAAAACTCGTTCGCGTTTTCTCAACGTCTTGAATAAGTGGCGATATTCCTTCCAATTAGCAAATACAGATGGCGTAGGACGCGATCTGTATTCTTCTCCATCCATTTTATCAAACTCCAATAAATTAATAGAGAGCCCCATATAACCACAATCCAGAGCATCATTAAGAATCTGTGTCATTTGACCAAGTTCTTCTTTGGAGGGTACATTACCTGTAGACAAACTTCTACCTAAGCCCATCACATAGGCCCGAATGGTCGAGTGCCCCAAAAACATAGCGACATTAGGGCCCAAATGTAATGACTCCAAATGCTCCAAATACTCCTCAGGACTGTCCCAATCTTTAGCTTTTCTGATAATCTTCTTAATGTGTTCACTAGGCAACCCTTCTACCCTAGTAAACATATCACAAAGCTCATCTGTATCACCCATAATCATGCTAAGACCACAACTGCCCATTACCACTGTCGTGACACCATGTCTGACGGATTCATTCAGTCCAGGAGCTATTTCGATTTCTGCATCATAGTGGGTGTGGATATCTATAATACCAGGCATAACCCATAGCCCTTCTGCATCAATTGTCGGTGTATTATTAGGTATGTCGTCTGAGGTAGGGTTGATTTTTTGGATCAACCCATTTTCGATATATATAGAACCTTCATAAGCATGCCCACCCAAACCATCATAGATTCTACCATTTTTTATCAAGTATGTCTTACTCATTGATGTCTCTTTAGTACCTTCCTTTAAGAGGTCATTCTACACTTCCTGAAAATAACTAAAATCGAATGGCTCTCAAGAATGATATTGGCAGAATATATAGAGCTTTATGAGGAACTAACTACGCTGGCCTAAATTTGGCAATGACCTACATACGTTGTAGTGTGGTCTTTATCAGTCGATGAAGTTAATTATTTCTTCAAGGTACTTTTCTTCTTGTTCCCACCAGATTTCATGTCCAGCGTCCTCAATAAAAGAGTAAGAACTGTTTGGATACAAATCAACATATTCATATGCTGAACCAAATGAGTGATATTCACATTGTCCCTGGATTACTAGTATAGGTGCTTTTACGTTTTTAATTTTATGCCTAATTTCTGGATAATCATCACTGTTGGTGGCTATATAGGCATATAATCCACCACCACCTTCTTCAGGAAGAACATTGCTCGGATCACAAACCATTCCCTTAGTAAATTGAGAGGCTAAAGTGTTCAACATCCTATCCATTTGCTTATCTGATATCAATTTTTTATCAAACAAGAGTGCTCCTACGCTAGCTACCATTGCCTTAGGTTTTAAGGCCATGTTATCTACATCTTGGCTAAAATCATAGGGTTCTATAAATTTTAAGGAATCTGGCACAGGATATAAAGAGTCGAAACTAACATACCTTCCATCTACTTGCTTATACGGTTTAAATGTGCCCGGTGAGCTAAATACTATTTTCTCGATTTTCTCAGGATGCCTAACAGAATAATGCGATATTATATTAGCCCCAAAGGACTGACCTATTAATATCGCTTTGTCAGTATTAAGATGTTTAGTTATTATTTCATGTAAATCAAGAATATGTTTTTCGAAATTGATGTCTGAATATTTTTCCATTCGATCTGACAACCCCGAACCTCTTTGGTCATATAGATATACATCGTAACCTTTTACCGTTAATCCTCCCAATGCCTCTATTATACTTGAATGTACATACCCACCAGGGCCTCCATGCAGAAATACTACAGGTGATTTATTTATACTATCAATCCCAGGTAGATGAGTAAAGGCAATTCTAAATCCTTCTTTCATATCCCAATATTGAGTAGTATCTCTAGGTTGAATTGTATTAACCGTTTCTTTTTCAGGGATAACTAATAAGATTAAAAAGATAAAGATTGTTACGCTCATGGCTATCCCAGACCACTTCAATGCTTTCTTAATATATTTCATTCTCTCTTATTACAGTCAGTCGACATTTTGAAAACAATGATTACAGAAGTTCTCACTTTTAGACTACACATAACGAACGCTTAGCATATGCGAACTACTTTTGATAGCATGATGGTCATATGCATTGTTAAGGGCAGAAACATCTTACACTTTGTTAATCACAGTTTTTCTCTTTTAATATATAGCTCTTATTCTATTGTAAAGATTATGAATTCTCAGTTTTATCTTTTCTTTGGTAGTCGCATTTTTCATAGTATAATTATATCCTAAACTTACTAAAGCATGATAGATCCAAATATGATTAGAACTATTACGTTTACTCCAGCCAGTATTTCCTAAAAATATATACCCAAGTTCTATTTTAGGATCAAAATACATCATAGTTGTGATACAGTTATCTCCACCATTCATTCCTGTTAACTGATACGTTATGCCATAATTGTTTCTATCTATAGTAAAAAACAAACCATTATTGTCATCTTCAAGATTTGTAACAGAGTTACTCAATTGTGGAGAAAGTAATTCCTCAAAGGAAGTCAGTTCTAAAAGGTCTGTTTTTTTTGCCATTATAGCCTGGCAATATCTTGTCAAATCTTCAACATTAGTTACAATGTCTCTACAGGGGTAAAGAATTACACCACTTGTCTGAACATTTATTATTGAATCCTCTTCACTTTCATAATAACTTGTATTTAGAATGGAGT
>CAYYBR010000258.1:0-5933 GCA_964470035.1 uncultured Saprospiraceae bacterium | reverse complement strand
AATTATAATATTTAACTAGCAGAAGTGTTATTCACATTAATACCACCTGCTTAGCTAATCTACAATGAATAAATTCATAGTTACTCTATTAATTCTTTTAATAAGAGAGATCACTTTTGCACAAATCTACAATGGAGAAATAACAGTCACAGGCAATCGTAGTTCTTGGAAAGATGATATCTCTCAGAGAGAAGAGATTCCATTTACACACAATTATACAATCTGCGGCGACACTATTTATGCGGAATGGATTCATGATAACAATTACAACCACCCAGAAAGCTCCATAGGATTTCAAATAGGTGGTGAATGTTATTTGGCTAATAAGGAAAATCCTAATGACCATATTATACTACGAACTAATGAGCCGGGGATAAATAAATTCGAAAAATCCGACTGGAAGAAATACAGGAAGAAAAATTTTACCCATAAGGCATTAGACACCAGTGTCAGCAAATACAAAATGACTTACAAAGCCAAAATAGACGAAGCCACTGAGTATAATCAACAATTCGAGCAAAAGGGTTATTTCCCACATTTTTTTAATATACTAGGTAGATTTGATAAATTAGTTAGGACAGAACCTCAGAGAGAGTGGACTTATAATTTTAAGTATAAAGAACTCACTGATAATTCGTGTAAAGATCTTATACCAAGCATCTCTTTAGACTCAACAGAAACTTTAGACTTCTCAGAACATCTAACTTCAGTTGACATTGCAGAAAGAAAGAATATTGCTCTATTCGATTATACCACAATCAACGATGAACATCATACTTCACAGTATTTGATTTCAAGAGCGATAGAGAACAAAGAATTTACATATATCGATATATGGGCTACCTCGTGCAAGCCATGTATTGAAGAGTTTGCTCACTTACAAAACATATATGATCAATTTTCAGGCAAAGCCCTAAACATAGTCTCTCTTTCTGTAGACTTTGATAGAGAGCTACCTATTTGGAAGAAAATGGTTTTTGAGAATAATTTTCCTTGGGAGAATTATCATTTATCAAATTCAATGGATTCAGCCTTACTCACTGAGCTAGGTGTTTATACTTTGCCTAGGTACATTTTATTAGATCCTAATGGCAAAATCATTAACCCCAACGCCCCAAGACCTTCTAACGTAGCTCTTGTAGAGTATTTAGAGCAAACCTTATCAAGCTGGCAAAACAAGGAGTGAGTTAGCATGAAAGAGGCTCGATATCAAAGTCTTCAGTTGGATAAAGAGCGAGCAACATACAAAGAACTATCTACCAGTCTCCATAAAATTGGTAACTATGAAGCTTGCTAGATAATCTCCACATGCTAGCGCTTCCTTTCTCTTCATCATTATTTCTGCTCTTTCCTTCCATTCAATAGCCGAAAGAAAGAGTGTGCAACTATGTGGTCCTAATTAACCACCACCATCCTCATCATCCATCTCCCATGATGGCATCTGCACTTCTTAGCTCATCGATGGTTGTGACGCCAAGCTGCATCATATTGTTTTTATAACCATCCAGCAGGATATGGGCCACATGATCTCCACCATACTTTCCTAGCGCCGCCACGCCAGCAATAAACGGCCTTCCTGCTAAGACAAAATCCGCCCCGAGATACAAAGCCTTCATCACATCCAAGCCACTTCTGATCCCGCTATCAAAGATGATCGGCACTCGCTTGTCAACAGTCTCAACTATCGAAGGCAGCACTGATATAGCCGAAGGAGCTGCATTGAACTGACGTCCTCCGTGATTAGAGACTCCGATGCCATCTAGTCCAGCCTCGATGGCTAGTTCGGCATCTTTGGGATGTAAGATGCCTTTGATGATCACATCTCCCTTCCAAAGCTCTTTGATCTTCTTACAGTAGTCCCAGTTGATGTCACCAAATCTGTTATTGACAAATCCACTGACAAGCTTCATGTCAGGGTTATTGGTATAAGTCTCGATGGTTCGCAGTCTTGGCAGACCTCGACGCAAGGTGTGATAACTCCAAGATGGATGCTTCATCCCTTGCCACATCAGACGAGGAGTGATCTTGGGCGGCATCGTCAGACCCGCCCGCCTTGTTCGCTCTCGTCGACTCGCGATAGGTATATCGACTGTCAGTAAGAGCGTATGAAATCCACTTTGCTTAGCTCTTTCTAACACCGATGCTGTGATGGCGATATCAGCACTAGGGTAGAGTTGAAACCAGCCCATATCACCTACAGCAGGGCCGACACTCTCTGGCGTCTCAGTAGCAAGTGTACTCAAGCTATAAGGGATGCGGAGCCGGTTGGCAGATCCTGCGAGATGTATCTCCACCTTGGGCCACATCAAGCCTGAAAGCCCTATTGGTGCGATACCAAATGGCGCATCATAGGTCTTACCCAATAACTGAGTACTTGTCTCTACCTCTAACGCCCCCTTACAAAACCTCGGCAAGAAAGAGATCTTATGAAAGTCCGTCTTATTCCGCTGAAGCAAATAGTCATCACCAGTGCCAGACGATAAATACTCCCACGCTACATGAGGCATCCTCTTTTGAGCCTTCACTAACAAATCACTGATAGCAGGGTATTTGTTGGTGAGTGAATCTTGCTTATGCTGGTAAGACATGATCTATTGGGTTTGCTGGACTCGTGATGGGCTTTAGTTGAGGAATTGCTTGGTTCAATCATCTCTAAGATATGGATCTCTTATGGAATGTTGGGCTGGAGACTGTGCTAAGCTCTTGAAAGCAGGTCTAAGTTGTGCTTCCGCTAGAGGATGGAAAGAAGAACCTACAACACTACTGAATGGAACAGACCTACACCGACATTAGCATTTCTTTATGAAAATTAGTCGGATATCAATGAATCATTTATTACTTTAGAGATTATCATCTTAGAGGTAAAGAAAACTTAATAGTGAGATGAAAAGGTGTGGATATAACATAGTTATATGCGATCAGAACATTAAATGGAAGAAGCGCTTGAAATAAAAATCAAAGAAGCACTTGGAAAAAGGGGCTATCAAAAGGGTACGGTATCCAAATATTTTGGTGTCCTAAACAAACTATTTGATTATTACAGCGGCATACCCCCTCTTAAAATTACTTCAGAACAAGTCACCAAATATGCGCTTGCTCTTAAACGTCGCAAAATGTCGACCTCAAGTCTGAGGGATTTAAAGTACGCTTGTGAATTCTTCTATACTGAGATGAATGGAATAGATCATGGCATCTACGCATTCAGACTACCACAGGACAAAACGAAAGATGTTGAACTCTTTACACAAGAAGAAATCCTTAAACTAATTGAGAGCAAGTCTTTTCTCAAACACAAGGCTATTATTACGCTCATGTATTCTTGCGGCCTGTCAGCAAGCGATATTGAAAGGCTCAAACATGACTGCATTGTAAAGTCAACTCCAAGAATCTTAAAAGTCTACGATAAATCAGACAAACTTATAAGGAAAGTTAGAGTACCCGATCAAATTCTACCTCTATTAAGAGAGTACTTCGAAGAGGCCAAACCAACTAAATGGTTCTTTTATGCTCAAGAAGGCAAAGACAAACCTTACAAGAGCACAACTAAAATGATAAAAGATAGCATTAAAGCCATAGGGCTCAGCAAAGAACTTAGTTCAAAATCAATTCGACTCAGTTACATAAAGCATTTAACAGAACTTGGAACACCACTTATCAATATCCTAATTGACTATGACCTGAAAGGGAGAGATACTTTTGAGGAGTATAGTCGACTTATGTATGGCACTACACAAATCCAATATAGTCCGATCGAAAGAAAAATTGATTATGAAATAAAAGAAACGATTTTTGATGACCTTGAAAATTTGGTCTTTAAGGTGGATTCGCAAATTGAATCAGATTATCTAATGGAAGGGATTACTTGTTTCAGAGCCGGAGCAAAAAGAGCTGGAGTAATATTTATTTGGTCTGCTGCGATGTATAAAATACAAGAACAGATAATAAGTGACCATAACTTTAAGACGATTTACGACGAACTCAAGAAGATAGACCCCAAGGCTAAACAGATCAAGAGGATCGAATCATTTCAACATGTCAGTGATGAAAACACACTTATTCTTTGCGAAAAACTTGGCATCTATGATAAACAAGAGAAAAATGAACTTTCAAACGTGTGCTTAGGACTAAGAAATAGATGCGGACATCCAACCAAATACAACCCACAACCACAAAGAGTAAAAAGTTATGTGGAGAACATCATGAATATCGTATATAAACAATAAATAATGAGCGCATATAACAAGAGATGAAGACGTAATCCTGAGACCTATCAGCTCAGGACTCCGCTTATCCCCAACCCGTTAGTGACAATAAATTTTTATATATGATTAAAAGCACAAGTTCAAATACCCAAATGATTTTAGGTGTTATTGGACTACTAATTTCAATAGGCTTTATCATATCAGGCCTCAAAAATAGTGAGTCTGATAAATCACTCTTTAATATATCAAGGCTTCTAGCATTGCTAAGTGTAATAGGTGTTTGGTATTTCTGAAACATCCTGACAAAAAAAACAACAAAAGAAATTGGAGGAAATCGACTTAAGACCGCCGAAGTTATAAGACACTCACAGCAACTAGAAGTCAATCTAGCTGAGGCAAACAAGAGAACAGAAGAGGCCAAATTCAAAACGACAGAACTTGAAATAGATGTTCAAGGAGCCCAAATTGAAGTTCAAGAAGCAAAGAGACAAACAGCGCTCGTACAACTTGAAGTGGCAAAGACTAATGCTATTGCAGAGAAAGCTAAACTAGAAAGAGACAAGCTCAAAGATAAACTTGATTATATAAAAAGCATATCAGCAATAATAACATTGACATTCATGAGCCAACCACAGCCAGGTGAAACAAATGGCCCAGCAACTACACCATCCACAAATAGAAATCAAGCTTTGCTCATTTTGAGCGGAACTAGTTTCAAAGATGAGAAAGAAGTAGCTGACAGAATGCTTATGCTTGACTTTCAAAATTGGAGTAAACAAATGATCTCAGAAGAAATGAGAAAAATCACCTTTAGATTTAATCAACCAACTAATCCCAATGATATTTATGGGGCACGTTTAAAAGAGCTGGATTCCTACAAGTCGATACATTTTATTAGCGAGCATTTTGCAAATATGTTTAATATAGATCTATCTAGGTCACATCAGTCGAAATTTCGATAAGCCTAACAATAAATGGCGAAAGAGTTATTGAAATCATTGAAAGAAACGAAAATATGGACCAAGTGTTAAAAGGCAATGTAGCAATTCAGGCAAATGAGCAATTTCAGAATATTTCGACTAAGTTATTGAATTAACTGTCGCCAACATAGGACGCTCATGCCATCCTGAGTACTTCGGTTCAGGACGTCAGATATTCTCAATCCGCGATTTATAAGCTAATAATAAAATTATTAACCAAAAATATCATTATGAAATTTTCAATTACGTTATTAAGTCTACTTATTACAATTTCATGTATAGGTCAAAAAGAAATGAGATATTGGATATTCGGTTCATCTACAGATGGTTCAAATATGTCATTAGATTTTTTCCCTGGAAACACCTCAAGTCCATCTGGGCCCGTAAGCATGTCTAATCCTCCAATTGGAATAAACGATAGCAATGGTTATGAAGGCTGGGCGGTAGTCACTGATCCTATAACTGGTGACCTTCGAATGTATACTGACGGGAATAGAGTTTATGATGGGGCTCATTCCGATATTACGCCAGCTGGTGGTTTAGGAGCATCATCTTCATCAAGCCAGCCTGTAGCTATTTGTGTGACCCCTACCTCATCTGGATGAAAATATTATATATTCTCAAATCGCTCAGGAGTTGATACTTCAGGAAATCAAGAAAGTGGGTCTGTAATTTATAGAACATTTGATGGCTCAAATTTTAGCACATCCTCATCTCTACCAGGCAGTCCTAGTGTTCACGGTGAAGGGAT
>CAYYBR010000257.1:0-5958 GCA_964470035.1 uncultured Saprospiraceae bacterium | reverse complement strand
ACTATGTATGGGTATTTGGGCAGTTTATCGATCATGAGATAATACTAGTTGAAAATAACCACGAAGAACCCCTTTCCATATCAATCCCAGCAGATGATGAGGTTTTTATACCTGGTGGAGTTCCCATCTTTATGTTTAGATCTGTAGCTTTTGATGGATCTGGTACTTCGAGCGATAATGTCCGAACATATCGTAATGACCTTACAGCATATATAGATGCTTCAACGGTTTATGGTTCTACAGAATCACGAGAACATTGGCTAAGATCATTCATCGACGGCAAGCTGAAAGTCTCTGAGGGTAATCTACTTCCGTGGAATACGCTGACAGGAGAGTTTAATGATCCTACTGATAGTGATGCTCCTTTTATGGATGATGCGGTTGGTGTAGGTCCAAAGCATTTTATTGCTGGTGACGTTAGAGCTAACGAGAATCCACTATTAGCGACGATACACACCTTATTTGTAAGAGAACATAATAGACTTGCCACAGAGATAGCTGCTGAGCATCCGGATTTTGATGATGAAGAGATCTATCAGGACGCAAGAAGAAGAGTAGGTGCTTATCTACAATCGATAGTGTATAATGAATGGCTTCCTGCTATGGGCGTTAATCTAGCACCTTATGCAGGATATCGCGAGGAAGTGAATGCTCAGATATCTAATGTGTTTTCTGCAGCCGCCTTTAGGATGGGCCATACACTTATTAATAGTAATATCATGCGTCTGGATGAGGAAGGCGCGGTCTTAGCATCTGGAGATATAACTCTCAGGGACGCTTTTTTTAACCCAATTGTTATACCTCTAGCAGGAGGTATCGATCCCT
Source organism: uncultured Saprospiraceae bacterium (assembly GCA_964470035.1). GTDB lineage: Bacteria > Bacteroidota > Bacteroidia > Chitinophagales > Saprospiraceae > JAJRXG01. The sequence goes on along the minus strand of CAYYBR010000257.1, from coordinate 5,133 downwards.
ATATACGTGGCATGGCTGCGCAGGTTCAGCAAGAGTTAGATTGTAAAGTCATCGATGACGTGAGAAACTTTTTATTCGGCCTTCCTGGACAAGGAGGTTTAGATCTTGCAGCTATCAATATCAATAGAGGTAGAGAAAGAGGACTAGGTGATTATAACTCCATCAGAGAAGATATAGGTCTCCCGCGACTTCAGTCTCTATCAGAACTCACATCTAACGCAGAGGACATCGCTGTTCTTCAGGACTTGTATGGATCTGTAGATCAGATAGATGCATGGGTCGGTATGTTAGCCGAAGATCATATGCCGGAAGCAATGTTTGGTAATACAATTATGGCCATCATGGAAGATCAGTTCCAGCGCCTAAGAGACGGTGATAGGTTCTTCTATCTGAATGATGAGGCATTCTCAGACGAAGAAAAACTAGAGATAACCAATACGTCATTTCGGGATTTGATTATGCGAAATACAGGGATAGACGTCATGCAGGACAATGTATTTACTGCTGTCGACCCTCAAGATCTCATAGATGGTCCTGACATCGAGCAAATAGACCTCAATGCCGTAATTTACCCTAATCCCAGCCTTGATAACGCATTTGTTAAGGTATATGCAGAACAAAATTCTGATATCGAGCTATCTATGTTCGATGCTCAAGGAAAGCTCCTCTCAAAGACATCTATCACTCTAGGAGAAGGTGATAATATCATCGACCTTGACGTACAAGATCTTGGTCAAAGTGGTGTATATCATGTCATATTGACCAGAGGAGACCAACAGAGCGCCTTGCGTTTATTTCGACCTTAATTACCGCTAGTAAGCAGGTTCTATAAAGAACTGACTATTTTCTTTTCAATAAGATAATTTTGATAACGAACACGTTATCAGCGACTTACGATTATATATTTCTGGTATGTGAGTTCTAAATTATTATTTAGAGACTTTGGCACTCATTTTGTCCTTTTGATATGAATTTAGGTTTGATCAGATTAAACACAGGCCAATTGATATGAATAGAATTAAGACCATATTAGCAGACGCACATCTCTTATTCATTGAGGGATTCCAACGCGTACTTGCGGAGACCGCGTCTCCACAGATGGAAGTGGTAGCCACGGCAGGTTCAGCAAGTGCACTAAAGGAAGTGCTGTACAGCACCGCAGCGGATTTACTTTTCATGGAGCTTAACTTCTATGATGAAGATGGTCTTTCACTTATACCTACCATCAAAAATGAGTATCCAGACTTGCGTATTTGTGTCCTTTCAGGTTACACGGATCACAAATTCGTAAAAGAAGCTTTCCAAAAAGGTGCTGATGGTTACTATAGTAAGTATAATGATCATGCTGAAGTAGCTGAGTGCGCTAAAGAAATCATGTCAGGTAATACTTTTCTTGCTACTGGCCTTGAGATAACTCCAAGAAAAAATGGTACTAGTTCTTCATCCGCACAACCTTTTGAAGATAGATTTTTACTAAGAAAAAAACTTACGAAGCGTGAGCAAGAAGTATTAGAGCTGATCACAAAAGCTCTTAATAATAAGGAAATAGCTTCTCAGCTCTATATAAGCGACCAGACGGTCGGAGTACATCGTAAAAACATCATGAGGAAGTTAGGTGTAAGAAATACCGTAAATCTTATAAAGTTCGCTATCGATCACCAATTGGTATGATCGGTCCGAATTAGAAAATATTACGAGCTAAATAGACTTTATTCCCAGCCCCCACATAGGAAGTTAAGGACCAAAAGAAAACAACAATGAAAAGATTCGTACGATTCCAAAAAGTTCTAGTGAGTGTGTTATTGCTTACGTGCTTTGGAACTCATCTAGAGTTAAAATCACAGTGTAGTTTTAATTGTGTAGATACACTTAATGTATCTGTCAATAATCTTTGTCAAGCTACTATTACACCTAGTATGGTTTTAAAGGGCTTTGACCCTTCAGCAGCTTGTGTGTATGGCATTGAGTTGATGGATGAAGATGGCAGTGTTATCAATTTAGATGAGACCAGAGCAGATATCGGTCCTCAATTCGTAGGTAGGTTTCTATCTGTTAGAGTATTTGAAGCGAATGTTGAGAATCCTAACAGTTGCTGGAGTGTTGTGAATATCGAAGATAAGTTGCCACCAGATATTATTTGTCTTGGTTCTGATACTATTCCTTGTTTTGGTGAAGACCCTTTCGCAGATGATATGTCGGCTATAGAGTTTTTAGAAAATGCAATTGAAAGAGACCTTATAGATAACTGCGGAAACGAAGATGTAACAATCAATATAACAAGAAATGAACTAACGCGAATGCTCTGTACGGATGAGTTCGCGGCTAGAAGAGTCGTCGGTTATAACGTCCTTGACAATGTGAGTAATGTAACTTCGTGTGAGGATACAATTTACTACGAAAGGATACCTCTTGATTCAATAGATGCTCCAAAGAACTTTGGAGATGATATGGCTATAGATTGCAATGACCCATTTCCATCTATTGATTATCTAGAATCTATAGATAGCGAATCTCCTGGTAATAATTCTATGCCAAATATAGACGGGGAGTCTATAGTTGATTTTATAGATAGTGCATTTGTAGAAAGAGGACTTTGCAATTTCAAATTGACGACATCTGACTTGATGTTTCCAACTTGCGGTACTACATTTAAGTTAGTTAGAAGATGGACGGTGATAGATTGGTGTGATTCTGGAAATCTCCAAATCTTTAATCAAGTTATAAAGGTGGTAGATGAAGAAATAAACTTGAGTGGAATTTCAGATCTTGGACCTTTTGATACTGAAAAAGAAATATGTTCTGTTGAAGTAGAATTGCCAGTACCTGTAGTTGACGAGGACGAGTGTCATTCGTGGACGTATACGATAGATATAAGAGAACCTGGTGAGACATTATTTACTCAGTTTGGCGCAGCACGGGACACCTCGCAAGGTGTGGTAGTTACAAGGTTTCCTTTGGGAGTCTCTACTGTTCGGTATACCGTTATGGATGAGTGTGGAAATACAGATGAAGAAGAATTTGAAGTAACTGTAGAGGACGGAAAGGAGCCTATCCCTGTTTGTGACTCTAGAACTGTAGTGACACTAAATGAAAGTTTTCTAGGAAAAGTGTTTGCTAGATCATTTGACGATGGAAGTTATGATGCTTGTACGTCTATAGTTTCATATCAAGTTAGAAGAGTTGATAGAGCAACAACGAGCTGCGAAACTCCTCAGGATTTTGCTGATTTTGTAAAATTCTGTTGTGAAGATATAGGACAGGCCGTTATGGTAGAACTTCAGGTAACGGATGAAACTGGACTTACTGCTATTTGTAGAACAGAGGCTGTCGTACAGTTTAGTGGAGATGGGCCATCAGTAGTTTGTCCTCCAAATGTTGGGCCTCAAGACTGTACAAGTTTTGAATCATTTGACATCACGACTCTTACAGCTCCGACTATCACAAGTCCTAATCCTTGTATTCAGAATGCACTAACTCCATCGATAAGAGAAGTTGGAAGGACGATCGATGACTGCGGAGATGGTTATATAGACATAGAGTGGTTTTTAGATTTCACGGGTGAGGATAATGTAATCTGCACTCAAAGAATCATTTTTACAAATACAAACATATTCACCGCTGCCAACGTCAATTTTCCAGCTGATAGAGTAGTGGATACTTGTGATGATGCGCCACCTACTCAAGAAGAATTAGATGCTCTTATCGAAGTTGTACCTGGTTGTAATAATGTTTTTGCATCAGAACCATTTGATAGAACAGTAGAAAATGTACCTGGTGTATGTAGAAGAATTATAAGAACATGGACGGTGGTCGATTGGTGTAGATTTCCTGCTAATCCAGACGCAAGATTTACATTTGACCAGATTATAGATGTAGTGAATAGTTCTGGACCAGTAATCGATGTATCTGGAGGGAATCTAACTTTGGAGCCAAAGCCAGATAGTTGTAGAGCCCATCTTCTTATAGAAGGAGTGGCGACTGATGATTGCTCGCTCGCATCTAACATAAGTTGGACACACCAGTTGGACTTAATTATGGGTGGACAAGAAATTTCTTTGTTATCCGAGAGACCTGGAAGAATATTAGAAAGAAGAATAGATGCTGGCAACTATGTAGTTACATGGACGGCTACCGATGAGTGTGGAAATACATCTAGAGAAAGACAGTTATTTACTGTAGACGACGACATAGCGCCAGATGCTCATTGTGGTTTTGCAATTGTCGAGCTAGGCACTGTAGGGAGCGTAGTTGTAACTGCGGCACAATTAGATAACGGCTCTTCAGATAACTGTAGAGATCAAATTACTTTTGCAATCAGAAGACAAGGTTCAAATGCAACACCGAGTCCGGAGCTAACATTTACATGCAGTGATGTAGGAGTGAATGAGGTAGAGCTTTGGGTAACAGACTTTTTTGGAAATCAAGATGTATGTATAGCATCAGTTGATGTCAGAGGAGTAGATGCGGATTGTGCAAATGGAGTAAGTGCTTTCTCATTAGAAGGTAATATCCATACTATAGATGAGATCGCCGTAGAAAGTGCAGAAGTAATATTGAATGCTGCAGATGATGCGATCGGATTTGAAATGACCGAGATAGATGGGCAGTATGCCTTTGATGATTTGGCAAGTACAGAGACATATGGGATAGTAGCTCATAAGAACGACGATCATATCAATGGTGTTTCAACATTAGATATCGTATTAGTCCAGCGACATATCCTAGGGTTACAACCACTGGATAGTCCTTATAAGTTGATAGCAGCTGATGTAAATGTTAATGGAGCTGTCTCAGCAGTTGACTTGGTAGTACTAAGAAGACTGATATTAGGTCAGATAGATGAGCTCCCAGATACGGAAAGCTGGAAGTTTATATCTGAGGGACTTAGTTTTAGTGACCCACTTAATCCATGGCCACTGCAAGAGGGTGCGTTTTTAGGTCAGATTAATCAATCAATGACACAAGATCTGATCGCCATAAAAATGGGTGATATCAATGGCAATGCTATTGCTAATAGTGGATTTGCGTCTTCAAGAAGTACAAATCAGTTTGAAGTGTCTTCAAGATCTAAAATTCAAAATGGCCAACTTATATATGAGTTAATTGCTAAAGAAGATATCGACGCTTTTGGCT
>CAYYBR010000256.1:0-5961 GCA_964470035.1 uncultured Saprospiraceae bacterium | reverse complement strand
CAGTGACTATCCAAGTGATTACCCAAATGATGCATCCGAATCACGTGATATAGACCTGCTGAAAAGGTTGTTTTATATGTCCATGGCGTTGTTAGCTTTTTCATTTGGATTGCCCTTTGTGATCCCAGGACTTGAGGGATTGTTAGACTTTGCGGGACCCATCCGACAGTTTAGATCAGTTGGAAGGTTCAACTGGGTTTTCTACTTTGTTATGAATATTGTCGCTTTTTCTTTTTTATATCACGCACTGAAAAATCACATGATGTGGTGGGTGCTTGCTTTGGGCGTGTTGTGTTATGAGTCATATCAATTTAATCACGCCAGACCATATGATCTATACTCAATAGGTGAGCTACAAGAAGGTAGTAGGGTGAGTGATAAACTCAGTTTTGATGTAGCTAGTTATCAAGCCATCCTACCGATACCTTTTTATCATGTAGGTACAGATAACTTTGATGAAAAAGTCGATGGCTTCATACAACAAAAAAGTTCGCTGTTATCTATGCAGACGGGACTTCCTCTCATCGCTACTTTAACTAACCGTAGCTCGCTGACAAGAGCCTATGAATTGTTGAGACTTTCTTCTGAGCCATATGATGAGCTAGAAGTATTTCATGACTTCGATAACGACAAGCCTATACTTCTCATGGTTGATACCAATTATCTCTCAGCATATCCAGATCTCGGCATAGGGATGAAGATGCTAGACGAAGTTGGGAGGTTAAGATATTATGCAATGCCCTTATCAGCTTTTGAAGAAAGAATAGCATATCGCAAGAGTATCATAACGTCGGTCTTAGCCGATAGTGTCTTGTACGAAGTAGGTAGTTATATGTCTACTGATAGTGTTGAGAACTTCATCTATGAAGATTTTAATAACCACCCTGATGAGGGTTATAGAGGAGGTGGCATGTCTATAGAGGTAGTGGAGCCCCGAAAGATATTTACGAAAGTGATCCCCGCTTCAAGTGGCTTGATCAACCGGCCAAGTAAGGTCTCAATGTGGATCTCTGACCTCAGGGTATATACGTTAGGAACCACTTTCTTGCATATCCAACTATATGACACTGCTACAGATACATTGATATGGCAAGAGATACAGCAGATAAGATACTGGCTCTCGGTGATGGCACGTGATGGTTGGTCTCTGGTGGAAGTACCTATCGAGATATCACGGGAAGGTAGGCTAGAAATATCAGTGCATAATGAAGGTGCGGATAACAAGAAGGTAAGGGTAGATGAGTTGATGATACGACCTGTAGATACGGACTTATATAGAGAAGGTAGACTATATCAAAACAATAGATACTATGAGGACATTAATAATCAAGAGTCACAGTAATCTGAGATCTGCAGTCGAGGATTATATATGATATGAAGATTAGTTATTTTCGCTGCGTGAAATGATGCCAACACTGAGTATGAGGTTATAACCGAAAAGTTATTTATTCACATAGTAGAGGAAGATTATGGAAAAATACACAGCTATAAAAGAGAGAGCATCGAGATATACCGATATACTCGATCAAGTTATTGTCTATAGAAATGCATGGGGTGAAGGCCTGAAAAAGCAGATACACGATACTGCTGAGGAGATCCTGGAGCATACAGGGATCAGCGCTCAAATCGAAGTAGAAGAAAGATTTGAGAATCTAGAATCCATAACAGTATCGCTCGGCAAGGCCATCAGCGGAATAGCAGAGAATGTAGATGGAGTTAATAAAAGAACGATCATCAAGGATAAGGGGTCTTTGATTTTTAGCCAGCTATTTAATGGAAAGGTACAGGCATGGATGACGTATCCTTTGATCGAAGGTCTGATGCAGCCAAAGCAACCAAAGATGATCGGGATATATGCTCCTCCAGAGTTCAATGATCAGTTGATCTTGACCACTTTCGATTCATTCTTCAAAGAGTTAATCGACTGGGAGAATTATGATGATGATCAACCGGGACAGCAGATCAACAGGATTGGCTTTGGTATGCAACAAGGGATAGAAGAACCAGAAGGATAATCTAAGCACAGAGTTATGGAGATGATAAGTATGTTTCTCATAGACATGCCTAACTGGGCAAGTTCTGAGGTGTGGATGAGTCTATTGACACTCACTTTTTTAGAAATAGTATTAGGTGTCGACAATATCATTTTTATAACGCTCGCTGCTAATAAGCTTCCCGAGAGCCAGCAGGCAAAAGCAACTAATATCGGATTATTCTTAGCGATGTTCTTAAGGATAGTATTGCTGCTTGGTATATCCTGGTTGATAGCGATGAATTCACCATGGATTGAGATTGATACATCGTGGTTGAAGGCTGGATTTTCTGGACAATCACTCATCTTGATTGCTGGGGGAATATTTCTCCTTTACAAAAGCGTGACGGAGATACATCATAAGTTAGAAATACATGAAAACCATGGTAACGGAGGTAAGAAGGCAGTATCCACCATGTCGAAAGTAATCTTTGAGATTGTCGTAATCAACATCGTGTTTTCATTTGATAGCATCCTTACTGCTGTAGGTATGACCAATGGTCTTTATGGCGCACTGCTGATTATGATCATAGCCGTGGTTCTATCTGTAGGCATCATGATGTTATTTGCACATCCTATAGGCAAGTTTGTCAATAAGCATCCGACTATACAAATGCTGGGTTTGGCGTTTTTGATTCTAATCGGATTCATGTTGATCATCGAAGGTGGACATCTAGCTCATATGTCGTTTTTTGGCAGTGAGATCGGAGCTGTGCCTAAAGGATACTTGTACTTCGCGATTGCCTTCTCACTACTTGTAGAGTTTTTGAATATGCGATTAAGAAAGCGCAAAGATCCGGTTCAGCTTCACAATGCTCAAGAGAAGGCGATAGAAGAAGGTATAGCCTAATAGGATTTCATGAGAGCGTTAGTCTCACTGATAGCCCTTGGCTTACTGATAAGTTGCCAGCCAAGTACTCCTAAGTCTACTAATTCATATCACGTACTATCTGGACAAACGATGGGTACGTACTATAAGGTGACTGCTAAGTACCCAGATTCTCTTGTCACTTCTGTGATGATCAAAGCCATCGTAGACGGTACTTTAAAGGAGATCAACCAAGCCGTATCTACCTATATCGAGGATTCTGATATATCTCGTATCAATCAAGCATCTGTAGCTGAAGCAATAGCGATAGATGATGATCATTTGCGATTTAATCTAGAAAGAGCCCAATACTGGTACGCTGCTACAGATGGATATATGGATATCAGCGTGATGCCTCTGGTTAATTATTGGGGATTTGGTTATAAAAAGAAGAAGGCTGTACAGCACGTAGATTCATCTACTATAGAGAAGATCATGCGACATGTAGGACTGAACAAGTGGGAGATTTCTAACGATCAGATTATAAAGGGATATGGTCAAGATCAGGAGTTAGACATGAGCGCCTTGGCTAAGGGATATGCGGTTGATTATGTAGCTCATATACTTGAGACCTTTGGTAGCGAAGACTACCTGGTAGATATAGGCGGCGAAGCGAAAGCTAAAGGAGTTAATGCCAAGGGCCATACTTGGACGCTCGGTATATCGACACCTTCTCCTGATGCGGCCATGAGTGATGTCGAGTTGATTATCAAACTTGATAACAAGTCTATGGCAAGTAGTGGTAACTATAGGAATTTTCATAGGGTAGGAGATAGTATCTATGGACATACCATGGACCCTACTACAGGATACCCATATCAGGATTCTTTGTTAGCTGTAAGTATCTTGACCGATATGTGTGTAGATGCGGATGCGATTGCTACAGCATGTATGGCTATGGGTTATGCAAAAGCTGCTACCTTTATCGCCGATCTACCTGATGTCTCTGCTTGCTTTTTAGTGGGGTCCTCTGAGGGTACTATAAACACAACATTTGCTAATGGATTTATTCGATACGTTGTCGAATGAGGAATCATCGGAAGAGCAATCTTCATCCTCAGCACAACAGTCAAGCAGTCTTCTAACAGAATTTAATCTTGAAAGAGATATCGTCTTCTTTGATATAGAGTCTACGGGACTCAATGTCTTAAAGGACAGAATCATCCAGATAGCGCTGATCAAATATAGCAAAGGTGGTGGCGCTCCAGAAGAAAGAGAGTTTCTTGTTAATCCGATGATACCGATCTCCGCTGAAGCCATGCAGGTGCATGGTATCACACCGGATATGATCAAGGACAAGCCACCTTTTTCCTCTGTAGCTCAGGAGATCGCCGACTTTATAGGTGATGCCGATCTAGCGGGGTATAACTCTGATAGGTTTGATCTGCCGATGCTTACTGAGGAGCTGGATCGATGTGGTATAGAACTTAATCCTGAAGAGCGAAGAACGATAGATGTCCAGAAGATCTTCTATAAGATGGAGCCAAGGACGCTCAAGGCAGCCCTGAAGGTATACTGCGATAAAGAGCTAGAAGATGCCCATGATGCCTTAGCTGATGTACGAGCTACTGTAGAAGTCCTTGCTGGTCAGTTAGTGAAGTATGATGGAGTGGACTATGTCGATGGTGATGGCTTTGTGACAAAGGCCCCTATAAAAAATGATATGCAGGCCATCCATGAGTTTATAAGCGACTACAGAACTGTAGACTTTACTCAACGTCTCCGGCGAGACCATAAGGGAGATATCATATTTAACTTTGGGAAGTATACGAATCAAAAGGTAGCCGACGTATTCAGTAAGGATAAGAACTACTACCACTGGATCATGCAGAAGGACTTCTCATCACAAGTGAAGAAGATCGTGCAGAAGATTATGCAAGAAGTGGAAGCCAGCACGTAAAGAAAAACAATCAAGATATACGGAGCGTTATAGGCTAGATGAAGGCTTTAATAGCAGTTCTAGGTGTTGCACTTCTCTTTTCAGCTTGCGATAAGGATATGATGCCTATGTCCTTACAGGAAGTAGAGTTTGATCCTCAGCCTTATGAATTCGACCTTCCCGATCATTTTCCGCAGATGATCATACCAGCAGATAATCCGATGACAGTAGACGGTGTTGCTTTGGGTAGAAGGCTTTTTTATGACCCCATATTATCAGCTGATAATTCATTGAGTTGTGCTGGTTGTCATATGCCGGAGGCCAACTTTACAGACAACCTCGCAGTAAGTCCGGGTATCGATGGCATCTCAGGTGTCAGAAGCTCTATGAGTCTACTAAATGTAGGATTTAATAACAATGGCTTCTTTTGGGACGGTCGAGTGTTGACATTGGAGGAGCAGGCACTTTTGCCAGTAGAAGATCCGATAGAGTTGCATAATACATGGACTGATGTAGTGGCGGATTTGCGCGTTGATGACTTGTATCCAGTGCTCTTCAGGAGGGCATTTGGGATTACGTCATCTTCGGAGATTACTAAAGAATTAGCGGCTAGGGCGATAGCACAATTTGAGAGGTCTCTCGTAAGTAGTGGCCGATCCAAATATGATCGAGTGATCTCTGGAGAGGATGTATTTACTGATGAAGAGTTGCTCGGGCACAATATCTTCTTCGATATAGAACCCGATATAAACAGGCATGCAGAGTGCGGACATTGTCACAATGCTCCTTTATTTACCACTAATGAGTTTTTCAATAATGGTTTAGATGATACTGATGGCGATCTTGTAGATATTGGTTTACAAGAGGTTACCGGCCGAGTCTTTGATGCTGGTAAGTTCCGTGTACCTTCTCTTCGCAATATCGAACTCAGTGCTCCATTCATGCATGATGGTAGACTTGAAACACTAGATGAGGTACTCGACCATTATGATGGAGGTGTCATTTTTGCACGAAATGTAGATCCTAATCTTCGTGTACTAGACATGAGTGACGATGATAGAAGGGCTTTGGTGGCCTTTATCAGGACTCTTGAGGATCCAGAATTTACCTCAGATGAGCGGTATAGTTCTCCTTTTTAGTCTCTGAGGCTACTCTTTTCACATCTTTTTCTCAAAAAAATCA
>CAYYBR010000255.1:0-6083 GCA_964470035.1 uncultured Saprospiraceae bacterium | reverse complement strand
TTTCGATAAAAAATGGATATATAATTATGCTGACACACTTAATGAAATACTCCCTGAGATCATCTCAGCTGAGCTGAGACACTCCATACACAAGACCATCAGAACGGGTAAATACTCCCAATATCGCGATCTTCCTAATTAGAAGAGGAGTCTGTAAAGAGCTCTCCATTCACTTCAAAAGAAGCCCCTGATGATATCTCTATCAGTTTACATGATCCTATCGTATTAGATGGAATAATACAATTGCTACCATTCGGTATTATAACCTTATTACAGCTAGTCGGTATAGATCCCTCAAGCCAATTACTGGGGTTATGCCAGATAGCCGAAAAATTACCCGACCACGTCCTAATAATATCATCAGGACAATCATCCAAATCCTCGAAAAAGATTGGTGCAACAACACTGCAATTGTTAGGCATATCAAAATGCGCATATAGAATCTCTACTCCAACAGCATTTTGATTAAGAGTGATCGTATTGTTGGCTATATTATAAATGCCTGCGACTACATTACCTTCGGGATGAAGAGTTAGTGATGTAACTGTAATATTTGCTGTATTGCTACCTGAAGCTACCTGGGTAACTATATTATTATTCACTTGTGCATCTTCTATCTGGTAGATATATAATCCGTCGTTGACAAACATGGCATTATTTATAATATCATTATCTCCGATGTCACTCATATTCATACTTATTACTCCAGTGTTGATCAACTGATTTTCTAAGATCATTGCAGACACACTACGATCTATTGCAAGTAGACCTTCATTGTCCAATACATTATCTGGACCGATGGTGATTCCTCCTCCTGCAAATATTTCACCACATGATTGATTGGTGAATCCCTCCATAACTTGTGTGCCCCCCTGATGAATGGTTAAAACACTGTCCAAATCAATAGTTCCAGAGTTACTTGATAAATTAGGTGATTGACGAACTGACGGTGGGTAATCAAATAATTCTAATGATTTAGCATTCACAAACCCCGTATTGTTCAAACTATACAGTTCTATAGCAGATGGAGTGAATACAGTTATATTGTCATTTGCTAGTAGAGGTAAACTACGTATAGATCCAGTATTGGTCAGTATTCCTTCTAAGACTTTCTCAAAATTGCCTGTAATGGTAATCTCCCCATGATTAATAGTGTGTGCATTGATACCTCTGGATGGACTTCCTAAAGCATTAGGGTTACTAGTTATATTTATAACACCATTGACATTGTTGAGCACCGTATTACGCGCTACACGAAAAGGATTAGTATCAGGTTGAGTACTTCCAGTAATGGCATAAGAAAAAGGATTGTCTCCGCTCCCGGTAATCGGTGGAGGGTTCTCAATCGTCAGTGTATTGTTATTTACAAAGATGTGATTAAGGTCTCCTCCTGGAACGGGTTGATCCTCGAGCATCCTTATACCCGGTCCTGAAGCATTTAGTATTGAGATTGTGCCATTATTGACAAATTCGCTATCCCCTAAAAATTCTTCAAAAAACGCATTGGGTTGACGCTGCATATCTAAAGTCATATATACACGATTGGAGGCGATCATGCCCCCTATTTCATTCACGGCGTCCCGAGATGTTGTGCGGATACAAGACGAAAACAGATTCCCATCATTACATCTTAAGAGCCCATCATTAGAAAACTCAGCGTCATAGAAGATATCAATACCTATGCTGTTGTCAAAGTCCTCTATGTTTATAATAGCATCGTCATGATTAGTAAATTCTCCACGGACTCGTATCAATTCTGTCTGTTCGACATTAGAAAAATCTATAGTGCCATGATTATCAAATTTTGCCGATGGCCCCAGGTTAATTGAGGCAATGGTAAAAGCGGGGTTGCTATTTATGATTCCTTTTATCATGGAATTATTGACGAAATCACCAATGCCTGTTAGCCTAAGCGCCCCATATATGGTACCGTTGTTGGTAAAACTAAATGGTGCGAACATTTCCTGAACGATCAAGATGCCATCATTTATAGCACGGATTCTCATCTCCATATAATTAGTCTCAATAGAGCCTCTATTATCAAATAGCTCTGTATCATCATCAATTAAAACAACTCTTAAGAATGGAGAGCCTGTTGCCGGTTCTATGAAACCTTCATTGATTAAAGAGCATCCTTCATTGATAATTAAAGAATCCGTGATACCAACTCTACTGCCTTGTGATACTAGAAGAGTAGAACCATCTTCAACAATAATATTGTGGTCAATGGCAAGGGAGCTTGACTGAACCTGGACTTCTCCATTAACTGTCAACGTGGATTCATCCATGATTAATAATGATGCACAGAATGCCGTGTTACCCGTAACCTCTACTTGAGCATCAGCTATGATGACATCATCTCCAAATTGAGGAACTGACTCGGTATCCCAGTTGTCATTGTTATTCCATTGATTATCATTGCCCCGACCATTCCATGTAACCTGGGAGCTGGATTGAGTATTGGCGAAGAAAATGAACGTAAAAATGAAAATGAAAGATTTCATGGATAGACAATTTATTATATCGATTTGATGTAAATCTGATTCGTTTTGAAATGCTTAGGCGAAGTTAGAGGAAGTGAATCAGGGAAAACCTGTACCTAGGTATAGGTTTTAGACTTTTAGAGGATATGAGCGTACTATTTATCGATGCTGCCATGCGAGAACTCAATACAACAGGATTTATGTCCAATCGAGCTCGCTAAAATGAGGCAAGCTTCCTGGTCAATGACCTGCTTCTCAACTGGAAGATGGACGCAGAGTATTTTGAATCACTCCTCATCGGCTATGATCCCTGCAGCAACTGGGGCAATAAATGGATCAACACTCGTGGACTTGACTTAGCTAATAAGGTAAAGTTAATAGCCGTAGCAGCAGAGAATTTTAAGAAATTGATTAAATCAAGGCTAAATAAGCCAATATTTCGGGATTTTGATCATGATATTACATATGCGACTTGTCAGTTGGAGTTAGCCACCAAGAGCTAATACAGCAACACTCAGATTCTGGCTTTTTATATTGGAAGATCTATTAGCTTTAGAAACCGGCTCAGTAGATAGGACGATCATCTCCTCTTTCGTCGGAGACGACGCCTATCACTATTCGTTATCAGGTTCAATCTAGTTTGCGTTTTGCGAACTCTATCCATATATTCGACGGGTGAAACGAATATTTAGTAAGCGTACTTTACGAGAATACTGGGAGAAAGAACATGAAGCTAGACCATACCTAGAAACATGGAAAGAAAGCGTCAAAAAGGCCAACTGGAAGAAACCAAGTGATATCAAGAAGTTCTATGCTACTGTTAGTACTCTCAAAGGGTCTCGAGTAGTATTCAACATAAAAGTTAATAAATACAGAATTATAGCCAATATTAACTACGAAAAGAGTTGGCTCTTTATTCGATTCATTGGTACTCATGAAGAATATGACAAAATAAATGCGGAAGAGATATGAATAAGATTAAATTGATAAAATCAGAAAAGGATTACGAAGTAGCGCTAGATCGATTAAATGAAACATTTGATGCCCCAACAAACAGTAAAAAGGGTGAAGAAGCAGAAATACTGGCTATACTGATAAATGATTATGAAGACAAGAACTATGAAATACCTTCTCCTGATCCAATAGTTGCCATCAAAATAAGAATGGATGAAATGAATCTCAAACAGAAAGACCTGATTGAGGAAATAGGTTCTAAGAGTGTAGTCTCTGAAGTCTTAAACAAACGACGAAGGCTGACAACCAGAATGATTCGAAATCTTTCAAACAGACTTCAATTAGGAGCAGATCTCCTCATTAAGGATTACCAGTTACAAGCATGATTACACAGACTACAAAGCACTCCAACATGGTATCATCACATCATCCTGAGACCTAGCGCCTCAGGACGCTGGATGTCCCTAGTACTTTCTGCATAATTCATAAGAAAAAACATGAGTAAAGTAACAACCCTCATTGTATTATTATCAATTTTCAACACGAGTCTTGCACAAACTAACGATTCTGAAATTCTAGGGGGAATAGACTTTTATATACACAAAGAAGTAACCAATGCAAATGGCGAAGTAGAACAACAAATCATTGAATTGTGGGAGCATTATATTTCAGACGGCAATTTTCAAGATGCAAACTCGCCGTATTGGTCGTTTGAAAACATGAACGTTCCTGATGAAAATTTTTGGGCGATTGGAATAGAGCATCTTAAGAAAAAAGAATATAAAGTTCAATGCAAAGTAATTGGAGTATTCGAGGTTGAAAATGATCATTGGTCTTTGATAAGTTCGTTCTCTCATTTAGATAAATCCGGAGAAATACATCTTGATGTAATATCCTCAGTTTATGCTAAAAAGATGAATGGCAAATATTTGTTGATTAGTAGTGCAGAATATTTAAAATCAGTATTCGAACATCACAAAGTAGGCAATATCAATTATTACATTCATCCATTTCACACTTTCAGATTAGCGGAAGCAGAACAGATGAACGAGTTCAATCTAGAAATGTCAAAAGAATTTGGAGTGGAACCACTTGAATTTGATTATTTCGTGGCAAGTAATGCAAGAGATATTGCTCGTACATGGGGCTATGAATATATGAATCGAATGTACAACCCAACTGGAAAAGGTGGTATCGCGAGTTGGAGAAATATGACAATATATTCCGGAAATAATTCTTCTTATTTTCCACATGAATTGGTTCACCTATACACTTACCATATTGTGCCTAAAGAGCCTCATCTTTGGGTTGGTGAAGGTATTGCAACATTTTACGGCGGCAAATCAGATTATTCCTTTCATTGGCATTTACTTAAATTAAAGGCATTTTTGAATGACAACCCTGAATTTGACTTGTCAGATATTTCAAAACTAAAAATGGACATTCCAAATGGAGACAATGTTTCTGATCTACGATATGTAATTGGAGGTTTGCTTATGATGAATATATACAAGAAAGAAGGAATTAAAGGGTTGGCAGAAGCATTAAGATATGGCACATCCAATGAGGATTTTTATCAGTTGATTGAAGATAAATTGGAAGTATCCCAGTCGAGTTTCGATAAATATATAAAGGAAGAAATGGAAAACTATACAGAACCTTAGATACGATCTCCATGCCCCTATTGTCGAACGGCACATATCACTACCGTCCGCTGGAGAAATGGCAAGGACGTTCATTCCTCGTAGAGATGCAGAATGCACCAGGTTCATCATGTTCCTTATAATACATATAATACATATATTACATATAGAAAATCACTAGAAACTATACTATAAACATAAAGTCAAAAACTTACCAAATGTGGATTTAATGGGTCATGATAAAATAGCCATTCAGGACTCACTCTTGAAAAAGGTAACTAAGTTTCTCGTAGGAATAGGAATTGAATATTGTTATACAGATGAAGAATTCGATTCTTTTTTACCAGGAGTGAGAATTGAACATGGTAGTCTTAAAATAAATTCTAACAAATTGATATGCATAGGAGATATTCTACATGAAGCCGGTCACCTCGCTTGCCTTCCATCTAACCTTCGAAAAAAGGCAGATGATAACATTGGTGAATCATTAGGAGATGAACATACCTATGAATTAGGAGTAATTGCTTGGTCAGTAGCTGCAGCTCTCCATTTGGAGATACCACTTTCAGAGATCTTTCATACGAATGGCTACAAGGGTGATGCAAAATGGTTAAGAGATCAATATGCAACTAAAAACTATTTAGGACTTCCACTATTACAATGGATGGAAATGGCTGCTTTTGATGATGAAATAGACGGAGACACTGTACTTCCTTACCCCAAGATGATTCGTTGGACAAGAATATAGAACCAAGAACATTTACGGCCAGTATGACTATCGAAATTTCCAAAATTGGAACATAAAGTATATGACTGTCATGCCCAGCAAAAGCTGCATCAGCGAACATATTCCTCAGGATAGTCTAGCTAGAAGGACCACAGAGCGCTGGCTCTTATGACCCTCAAGAGTAAACAAGCCTTACATCTCGAAGAAGATGACATCCTTACTGTTCTAGCAGAAATAGGCTATCACACTGGTGAGCGACTCCATACTTGTCATGAC
>CAYYBR010000254.1:0-6159 GCA_964470035.1 uncultured Saprospiraceae bacterium | reverse complement strand
GTTGGTCCTTATGGACGACGATATTATTCTTAGGCATCATAGTCATAGTGTACACGATGTTTGGAGGTACAACTGCTGTGAGCCAGACTCAGAAACAACAGATGATCATCATACTTGGTGGGCTTGTGGCGGCCTACATCGTGCTTATCTCTAAGTTTCCTACGGACATATCAGTAGGTGATGCTATGCGAGTTGCTGGCAAGATGGGCAAGCCCGAGATCGTAGATCTTAAGTTTGACCCTCATGATAGGTATAACATATGGACTGCTCTCTTTGGTGGTACTTTTCTCTTCTTGAGTTACTTCGGGACAGACCAAAGCCAAGTTTCCAGATACCTGTCAGGTAAGTCGCTTACCGAAAGCCGATTAGGACTTCTCTTCAACGGTATCTTCAAAGTACCGATGCAGTTCATGATACTCTTTGTTGGTTTGATGGTCTTTATGTTTTATCAGTTTGAAAAACCACCTATCCACTTCAATCCTTCTAACGTAGAAAGAATCACCTCCAGCTCGACTTATCAAGATGTATACGATGATTATCAATCCGACTACGATCAAGTATATATTGAAAAACAAGCTGTGATCCGAAGCATGCTAACTGCTATGGACGCCGAAGATGAACCTCAGGTTGCTCAACTACAAAACCAACTAGTCGCTTTGGACTCTCAAGACAAAGCCATCAGGAGTCAAGTAGACGATCTTCTCTCTAGGATAGAAGATGAAGATATGTCCATGACTAAGATAGATACAGATGATAGTGATTATGTCTTCATCACCTTTGTGATGCAACATCTACCTTTTGGTCTTGTTGGATTGTTGCTAGCTGTGATTTTTAGCGCTGCCATGTCTTCCACAGCCTCTGAGCTAAACGCTCTAGCCTCTTGTACAACAGTTGATTTTTACAGACGAACACGAGGTGACAGCAAATCCGATCATCACTATCTCAATGCAACCAAACTATTTACCCTCCTATGGGGAGGTGCCGCCCTACTCTTTGCCGGCTTTGCTTCCCTATTCGAAAATCTCATAGAGTTTGTAAATATAATAGGATCACTTTTTTACGGCACCATCTTGGGCATCTTCATCGTCGCCTTCTTCTTCAAGCGCATCAAGTCGACACCGACACTGATAGCAGCAGTCATCGGAGAGATACTTGTCGTCACAACCTTCTTCTTAGATCGCTATGGATACGTCGACATCGCATATCTATGGTTAAATCTGATCGGATGTGTCGTAGTTGTGCTTGTGGCCCTAACGTTTTCCGCCTTCCAAAAGAAGACTGCGTAGATAGGTTTTTGACCTTTCACTTTCGTAAATGTTTTGAGGCAGATTTCGTCTTCCTAATGAAACTATTATGACTCATGTATCTGTTAAGAACACTAAGACTGGCCGATATGATCCGACACTCTTCCCACTTCCATAAAGACGGCAAAATGGTACATCCGAAGCTCCTACGTTCTCAACAGCGTAAAGAGATCAATGCCACCCTAAAGAGTCAGCTATCAAATCATAAAAAGCGAAAGAAGTTGAAAGCGATTGCTTTAAAATTTCGCGATCTCTTCGGAGACAATGAACATTCCCTTTTTATCAGATCATAACTTGAGCTTTTCTCTTTACTCGTTAGAAGATTTTGCTACAGCATAGTATTAGGAATATAGCAGCTTCATGTACATTAGCTTCTACATGAAGGCATTGCTCATAGCTGTTATATTCGGATGCTCTCTGGCCGTTACACAAGCTCAGTCCATTGATATAAGAGTTGAAAAACAACCTAGTGGTGGCATGCTACTATCTATAGATGGAACACCTACCATGATCAATGGGATGAACTGGGACTATTATCCTATCGGCACGAACTATGAATACAACATCTGGAGTCAGGATGATAGCACGATTAAGAAAGCCTTAGAAACGGAGATGCCCTTGCTTAGAGACATGGGCGCCAATGCCGTAAGAGTCTATACTGGCATCCCTGCGCGTTGGATCCAATACATCTACGAAGAGTATGGTATCTATACGATGCTCAATCATAGTTTTGGCAGGTATGGTCTTCTTATCGATGATGATTGGATCGCCGATACGGACTATAGTTCTAAGGCCACTCGCGACTTATTACTAGCTGAGGTCACTGCACTTGCACAATCCTATAAGGACACACCAGGCCTACTCTTTTACCTCCTTGGCAATGAGAACAACTATGGCCTTTACTGGGAAGGAGCAGAGACAGAGGACTTTCCTGATGAAGAAGCTAAGCAGCAGGCATATGGTGAAACAAGGGCTAGACCTATGTATCGCTTGATGAATGATGCCGCTCTAGCTATGAAAGAAGTTAATGGAGCTATTCCTATTGCGATATGTAATGGCGATGTCTTATTCATAGATATCATCGCTCAGGAATGCACTGATATCGATATCTATGGAGTGAATGCATATCGAGGCCCATCATTTACAGACTTGTTTGATGTAGTTAACGAGAAGTTAGATATACCCCTCCTTTTTACAGAGTTTGGTGCTGATGCTTATAACACGCTTGAACTACAAGAGGACCAAGAAGCACAAGCTTCTTATCTTATTCAAAATTGGAAAGAGATCTATGCACACTCTTCAGGCATAGATGAGAAGGGAATCTGTATCGGTGGGTTCACATTTCAAATGTCGGACGGTTGGTGGAAATATGGACAAACCACTGGCCTCGACCTTCACAACAATATGGCCACTTGGTCGAACGGAGGATATAGCAAGGACTATGTAGAAGGAAAAAACAACATGAATGAAGAGTGGTTCGGCATCTGTAGCAAAGTCCACACTGATGACTCTCGACTTTATCGAGTAATCCCCAGGGCTGCATACTTTACACTTCAAGAGGTACACCAGTTCAATCCATATACTGCCGAGAAGGGGCCCTCAAGTCTACAGCGTCATTTTAAAGATATAGATGTACATCTAGCAAAAGATAAGGCTAAGAAAATCCTTGACTCTATTTTAAAGAAGTCTTGCCACCCATCTAACTAAAACTGTTTTGTATAAACATCCAACATAGTAAACGTCATGTCATCAGAAAATAGAAAGGTAAAACTAGAAGAAGTTGTATTAGACAATGAGTCATACTATAAGATCACGAATAGTGATCAGATGCGCCCCTTTCTCATGACCATCGTAAGTGCTTATGATCACTGGATGTTCATATCGAGCAATGGTGGTCTATCGGCAGGTAGAAAAAATTCTGACTATGCCCTTTTCCCTTATTACACAGATGACAAGTTAACTGAACTCTCAGATGTAACAGGAAGCAAGGCCATATTTAGAATAAAGACGGATCAAGGCACGGAACTATGGGAGCCATTCTCCTATAGATATGAAGGTAGACATACTATAAAAAGAAACCTATACAAGAGTGTTTATGGCAACCAAGTCATCCTAGAAGAAATCAACGAATCTCTGCAAATCTCTTTTTCATACAAGTGGGCTCCAAGCAAAGAATATGGATTTATTCGATCTTCCACCTTATCCAATATAGGACTTCAGGAGAAGCATATCGAGTTCATAGATGGCATACAAAACATCGTGCCCTTCGGTGTACCTAGTGATCTCCAAAACTCTCTTTCCAATTTAGTTGATGCATACAAAAGATCGGAATTAGATAAAAACACAGGTATAGGCATTTATGCATTGAGCGCCATCATAGTAGATAGAGCAGAACCAAGCGAAGCGCTCAAGGCAAATATCACATGGTCTCTAGGGCTCAATGACCCAACCCACTTGTTATCAGCTAAGCAACTTTCAGCATTTAGAAATGGAAAAACAATCACTAGCGAAACTGATATAAAAGCAGAGAAAGGGGCTTATCTTTTACATGACACAGTAGCATTATCTCCGCACCAGCAACATAACTGGTTGATCATATCAGAAGTAAATCAAACTCAATCCAAAATAGCTAAGTTACAACAACAACTATCTAATAAATCTATAACCATAGATCTTCTGAATCAAAGTATCCATGAAGGCACTGAAGATCTGGTCGCTCTAAATGCTGGTGCTGACGGAATACAATTATCCTCTGATAATAAAGAAAACTCTCGTCACTTCTCCAATGTCCTTTTTAATATCATGAGAGGTGGGATCTTTGACAACAATTACACCATACAAAAATCAGACTTCATACCATATATCAAGCGCTGTAATAAAGAAGTCTTTAAAAACAATCAGGCATCCCTAGAACAACTAGCTGACAACTTCGATATCGTACAACTATCGACAGCAAGTCGCAACTCTAAAGATGTTGCCTTCCAAAGGCTTGCTAAAGAGTATCTGCCCTTAAAATTTAGTCGTAGACATGGCGACCCAAGCCGACCATGGAATAAATTTTCTATTAACACGCAGGATGAGGAAGGGAACAAAGTGCTTGACTATCAAGGCAACTGGAGAGATATCTTTCAAAACTGGGAAGCTCTTGCGATATCATATCCTTTGTTCATAGAATCTATGATTCACAGGTTTTTGAATGCTTCAACTTTTGATGGCTACAACCCTTATCGTGTACTCAAATATGGGTTTGACTGGGAAGCCATAGAACCGCATGACCCGTGGTCTTATATAGGGTACTGGGGCGATCATCAGATCATCTATCTCTTAAAATTACTAGAGTTTTGTGACAACGTCGCCCCTGGCAAACTCTCAGATCTTATAGATGAAGAGATCTTTGTATACGCCAATGTTCCATATAAAATAAAGAGCTATCAAGAAATATTACAAAACCCCAAAGACACCATCATCTTTGATGAAGAGTCTGATAGAAATATCCGCAGTGTTCGAGACAAGATCGGTACAGATGGAGCTTTGCTCAAAAATCAGGATAACAAAATTCACACGATTAATTTTCTAGAAAAAATACTAGCTACATCACTTGCTAAAGTGTCTAACTTCATACCAGGTGCTGGACTTTGGTTGAATACACAACGACCAGAATGGAACGATGCTAACAATGCACTTGTCGGCAATGGGGTCTCCATGGTTACACTATATTATCTCCGCAGATTCTTCAAATTTCTGATTCATCTTTTTGAAAAAACAGGAGAAAAGGAGGTAAGTATATCCGATGAGTTATTCACTTTATTTATATCAATAAAAAGCAGTCTTGAAGAATACAAACCTGCCCTTCAATCTTCAATATCTGATGAAGTCCGGCGATCGATAGTTGATGCACTTGGGCAGTCCGCGAGTATGTATAGACTTAATATCTACAAAAATTCTTTCTCTGGTGAAAAGAAGAGCGTGCCCTTATCCGACGTCTCTTCATTTATAAATCTATGCCTCTCCTATATAGATCAAACTATAAAAGAAAACGAACGGGCAGATGGCCTTTATCATGCCTATAATCTTATGGCAATTGAGACATCAGGAGGCATATCGATAGACTACTTGTATGAGATGTTAGAAGGACAGGTGTCGGTCCTTAGCTCTAAATATTTAGACAGTTCTCAAGCCTTAAAAGTTCTGGACAGCTTGCGTGCAAGTAAGATGTACCGTCCTGATCAATCCAGCTACATCTTATATCCTAACAAACAACTACCAGGATTTTTAGAAAAGAACAATATCGACTCCACAGTAGTTGAGAACTCTGCTCTATTGTCACAGCTAGTAGCAGATCATAACACAAGTATTATTACAAAAGATGTATATGGCAAGTACCACTTTAATGGAGACTTTAGAAATGCCAGCGATCTTCAAGAAGCACTAGGCGCCCTTGGAGAAACATATGATTCGCTAGTTAAGAAAGAAGGCCAATTGATCTTACAGGTATTTGAGGATGTTTTTAACCACAAAGCTTTTACCGGTAGATCTGGCACTTTTTATGGCTACGAAGGACTAGGCTCTATCTACTGGCACATGGTTTCGAAGTTGCGATTAGCGGCTTTAGAGTGCTGCCATGATGCCATCAAGTCCCAAGTCTCTCAGGATGTCATTGCTCGACTCGTAGATCATTATTACGAAATCAAAGATGGGCTTGGAGTTCATAAAACGCCAGAAGTATATGGTGCGTTTTCTACTGATGCCTATTCACATACGCCGGCTGGAAAAGGAGCACAACAGCCTGGCATGACTGGGCAAGTGAAAGAGGATATCATCTGTAGATTTGGAGAGTTGGGAGTCAAGATAGAAG
>CAYYBR010000253.1:0-6162 GCA_964470035.1 uncultured Saprospiraceae bacterium | reverse complement strand
GTTTGCGGCACTCTTACGAAAGTGCTCTAGCACTTTCGGTATCTCCGATACTTCTTCGTGCGTGTATCGATTGACACAACCTGTCACGCCTCAGCGTGAAGAACAGATGAGAGCATGTAGGAGATGAAGCTTCAGCAAGAATGTTGCCTCGCAGCTCAAATACTTGGATTTCACATGGTCTAATCCTTAGGATTAACTCTTAATCTTGATTGTCTCTTTGTCATTGATACAAAGAGACGCAAAAATCTAGTCGTGCTAATATTCGCTGTGAAAGTGCTTTATCCCCCTTCTTATAATTGCTGACTCTTAGTCTCATCGTTTGATCGGCCTTCCATACGCAAGCCAACCTCGCAGGCCGTTCTCTGGGGGCGAATTCGACCACGACGGTGTCATACTTTGCATGACCAAAAGAAAATCTGTGCTTCAGATTTGAATGGTGGCGGCGGGATGACAGATGAATGAATGAAGTATCTGACAGATACCAAAAGTCCTAAATGGACTTTTGATGAGAGAACTGCGACCACTGAGTCGCAGCTTATAGATCATCCCATAAACCCGCAAGCCGTTGTTTGCGGCACTCTTACGAAAGTGCTCTAGCACTTTCGGTATCTCCGATACTTCTTCGTGCGTGTATCGATTGACACAACCTGTCACGCCTCAGCGTGAAGAACAGATGAGAGCATGTAGGAGATGAAGCTTCAGTAAGAATGTTGCCTCGCAGCTCAAAAACTTGGATTGTACATTATAATATCACAGGTTATCGCTAGGATAACTCTTGAGGCTAAGTTGAGATGATCTGTCCACAAAGTCATCTCACATAAGATGCTGATTTTTCATGTCTTGGTGTGGTAATGTGGAGGACTGATTTTAAAGTCTCTAGATCGCTAACTTAAGCGCCTGCCCGTCCACTGACTGGTCCACGCTTAATTTGGATATTATGTTGACCTAGGTTGGCGAATGTCATATTGATTTTAAGCGTGGACGCTTAAAATAGCGCTTGTGCTTAACCTAGCGGGTATCGATCTTATCTAGGAGTAGTCTATGATGACTCCATGGTACACGGGCTACGGCATGAGTCTCGAATGCTTGAAATTGTGCCACTACTGGCGGCACAATTATATCGTCCTGATTATCAGTGCTTTGGATTTGTGCAATACATCGCTAACTTAAGCGTCCACGCTTAAGTTGAATATTTGTATGTGTTTAGCTGAGATATTAGTTTTAAACAAGGAGGCTCATAACAACAGTAGTGCTTTGCCGTGCGGAAGGGTTAGGATATTGATTTTAAGCGTGGACGCTTAAAATAGCGGGGGGATATAAATTTTATCCGAGGAGGCATATAACAGCATTAAGGCTTTGTCGAGAGGAAGGGGTAAGATATTGATTTTAAGCGAGGACGCTTAAAATAGCGCTTGTGCTTAGCTCAGCGGGGGATATTGCTCGCTAAAAACACTATCCATATGATAATATATCCTTCGAGCATCGTCCCGAAGTTGAAAGTCATCATAGAGACCATAAACAGTATTCATATAAGCCCATCCTATAAGTGTTACTACTTTCCAGCCCAGTTCTAGTAGTTCATCCGATTCTGTAAAATGCAGTTTGTAGTTTTTAATAGTACTGTCATTATGAGCGATTATTTCATTCCTCCAACTTCTGATAATTTTACGCACAGGTAAATGATGCTCGAATTCAGTAAGGAAACTTGATCCAAGTGCCATTGTGAAGTTTTTATTGTCATTTGAGTATAGCAACTGAGTAAGAGCTGAATTGAGATTATATACCTTCAGATGAAGTTCGGTTTGATATGTCTCTCGCACATCAGGGAATTCCTCTGAAGAGCTGATCATTAAATTGAATAGTCGTCGTAAACATCGATTGTCTTTTTTATTCGATGGCCTTTCACTCAATCTTGAAATGGACATGATATATTCATTTCTAGCTATAGTTTGTAAATGTGAGTATGTGGCTATATGTGATTCACCTTTCTTTTCAATTTCATCTTTCCATTTACTGATAATTCTGATGACTGCTCTTGCTTTTTCAGCTTTGAATAAGTCATTTACAATTCCTTCGTGTATCAAGTTCTTGAAGTCTATCATTTTTTACAACGTTAGTATAAGACTGATTTGGTTCTGCTGCTATAATGTCTTTTTTTTTGGCTATTATTTCATATGATCTCTTACCGTCAAATTCTCTTATTACAGTTTCTTGATGCAAAACATCAATTTTACTTAGGACCGTTTGGAGACGATGAGAATCATAAGGTGCCAATATTGTAGATGACAATCCTCCGTGATTTATTTTTGGTTGATAGTCTTCACTGCGTAAGCTTAAGTAAATAATGCCATTTTGCGAAAGGCGAGAAAGTAACTTGTCGAGTACCCAGTTTGCATTAAATTCACTGTTGGGATCAATATGCGAAAGAACATTTGAAGCAATTATAACGTCTAGCTCTATCCACGGTTTTTTGTCTAAAATGTAGTCCTGAATGGGTCTTTCAAAATGAAGTCTGAAATTCCGGTTGAATTCTGATACATCTAATGGTTTCTTGCCCAATACTAAGGCTGTATATAGCTTGTATGAATTGTAGAATTCTATACTTCGATCTCGATCATCTATCAAATATGCAATTGTAGTGAGGTCGATTTTTGAAAATTTGGCTATGTCAGTCTCCACGGAAGAAAGTGACACTACAGAGTCTTTTTCTCTTAGATCGGTACCTATGCACGCGAGTGCATCGAACTTATGATATATTTCGAATAGATGAAATGGATATCCAAATCCTATGTCTAAAACAAATTTAATACGACCAATTGCCGATAGGTGATGAGATAAGTGCTTATTGAGTTTCATCAATGGTCCAATTGCTAAGCCTAAGAATTGCGACGAAAACTTTACTTATAGTTATGAAGTTCTTATATTCAAAAGGAAGTAAAAATGAGTGTGCTACTTCATTACGTAGGTTGTTTCCTACTCTTTCGACAAAAATAGACTTGAGATATATCGTAAGATCTTCACCTAAGAAAATTGTTAGGCTCTCATCTCTCAATAACATGCTAATATCCTTTTCACGAGTAATGTTTCTTTTCTTTTCGTCTTGTCTAATATAGAATGTTTGGATTCCATTTTGTTTGCAAATCTCTCTCAGTAACCCTTCTATTTTGAGGGTTAGAGAGTCAATGGCGAGCGTAAAATTTGGAATGTATTTATCTCGATTGGCATTCCATGACTCGAGCTCATAAAAGAAACTTCTAATCCCCGGTTCAATTAGATCAATATATTTTACATCGAATTTTTGATGTTGAGAAAATGATTTTCTAATCGGCTGTCCGAACCATGACATTGAGGACAAAACATCCAAAAAATTGCTAGCTGTCCAATCCTTTCTACCAATTAGTTTTATCAACAATCTCGAGACTAATATGTCAAATCTCATTCGAACTAGTTGAAAGTAATTTTCTAGTGTTATCAATTTAATGACTTCTTCTTCAGTTGTAAAGTGTTGAGCAACATGTCCATTTGAGTCGAATATTTGATTGCTCGTATAAAATCGAAGGCGGTTGTGACTTAGGGAATCCTGAACTATTTTGTCCACGATTGATTTCGATGGTAAAACCAATGTGCTTTCGCGCAAGAAGTTAATTATTTCAGGTAAATCATTTGTGAACAATTCTTCAATTTCTTGGTCAAAAAATTTAACAGCGTCTGTTACATCATGTTCAGTTTCTACGGTGCTTAACTGATTTTCGCTACTTTTTTGTTCATATAGCTGGGCAAGTTCTTTTGCGAGATCTTTTTTACCTGCTTCTTCATATAGCCTGCTTGATTTGTTTGCAAATTCTATTCCTGCTAAATCTTCTCTCTCATGAGCTAGAATATTGTATTGATCCGCAAGCAATATTTTCCATGGGTGTGATTTTACTTGTGTTAATTCATCAAATCTGCGACCCATATTTAGGAAGTCGATTTTTGTAAAATGAGATTCTGAGTCTTCAGATCGAGTGATGCATAAATCTGGGATTGAAGAAATGTCATCTGGGGGGAATAACTTCCTGTTGTCGATAATTAGCTGGATGATAGAGTAATGGAGAAATTTGTGCTTTTCGCTATTTGTAAGTTTTAAAATTGTCTGAATTACTGGACCTGTGTCCTTCGTTCTTTGGCTGATATATAGCAATTTGTCGATAATCCCATATATAATGTGGTAATTCTTATTTTTTTCATTATTTTCTATATTCCCGCCATTCTGTTCTAGTAATTCATTGATTGTATTTAAATACCCGACCTTGCTTTTTTTTAAGTATTTATTGTGCTTTCGGCCATTTATCCAAAGAAAGTGTCCTATATATCCTGCAAGTACATTGCATTGAGTGTCATTGAATATTCCTTCGAATAGTTTAAAGTGCTCTTCAGTATATCCATGAATACTTGGATAAGAAATAAGATTGCCTTCTTTGTTGGGGAATGTAGCTCTTGAGTTGAGCTGATCTTTGTTTATTATAAACGAGTAAGTGGCTCTTTCTAATTCCAGGCTTTGTATTTCATGAGGCTCTATTTGCTTATTCTCTTTTATTGAGTTGAATATTATTTCAGTGATGTTGTCAATAGTCTTTACCTCTGATGGGTTGGTGTTCAGATATTCGTGAAGTTCATTAGAGTTTTTTATTATCATATTAGATAAAATTAATTTTGAGAATCTTCAAGCAAAGGCTTAGTGATTATGTGATTATTCGCAATCGTCACATTCTCCGACCGCTCAATCTTAGGCGCAGGTTTCGTCCAATTACTCAAATGCTGCACATATCCTTCATAGAAGTCGATAAGTAAAGTCTCGATATTGGTCACAAAGCCTTTTGTGCTAGTGAAGGTGCGGCCTAGGTCTTTGACGATGTAGATCTTGAAGTCTTTGATTTCGTCTTTCTTGTGTATCTCTTTGAGTTGCGTGATCTCACTTAGTTTATGTGCGATGGGTGTTCTGCTGTACTTGATGTTGGCTGACACCCAGATGTTCTTTGTGTTCTTAAAGAATGCCTTCTCGCTTTTCTTTCTACCTCCTTCCAGTTGTCGGACCAGCCAGGAGACTTTAGCATTATTAGTTGAAGTGGTGGGTGGATCTATGTTGACAGACATGTAGAGGTTCTTCTTCTCGAAGTCGGCTTTGATAAATATGTCAGAGACAGCATTCTTGACAGCTATGCTCGTGGTGATCCACTTGTCCTTTATGACAGCTTTCTTGTCCTTGCCTATACTGTCCTTGGTTCTGTTTTTTGATTTGACATTGACGCCTAACTCTGTGCTGAGTTTGAGTGCCATGTCTTTTTCTTCTTCGTACCAGCTGAGGATGGCATTTTCGAGAACTGGACCTTTCTCTTTGATGGGTTTGTGAGCGAGTATGTGTTCTGTGAGGGTTTTCCACTCATCACGCATCTTCGTGTATCGCTTGACACCTGACTTGTCATGTTCGAAGTAATACAGTACTTCCTTCATGATCTCTACTTGATCTTGGTCTTCAATGTTGGTCTCGTTGTCATAGAGTAGGATATGACCCTTAGTGAGTAGGGCAGTCCAACTAAAGTGATAGAGATCGATCTTCTTAGAGTGCTTGATATCAAGTGGTGACTGCTCTGGGTTAGATACGAATTGATTGGATACTGTGACTAGCCTTTGAACTTTCAGCTTCAAAGCAAAGTCGATGTACTCTTGTATTTGTTTCTTCTCTAAGACATTGCCTTCTTTCTTCATTTCAAAGATGGCAGCATCAGCGACCTTCCCGCCTTTTACACAGACGATCATTCCATCTACTATGCATTTCGATAGCTCAGGCACACTTACCTCTCTGAGATAGTAGAACCTGCCACTCCGAGGCATCTTGATATCCTTAAAGACGCTGTATCTGAATTCTTTGATCAATCTCAGAGCACTTAGGAATATAGATGTCAAAGCTCCTTCGTCTCCTGTTTTCAAAGCGGGTATTAGCCTTACTTCTTTACAAAGGATTTGATTGTTAGCGATCATTTCTTTGAAGGTGGCTTCTTTGAGGCCTACTATGCGGGTGACTTTGGAGTGGATCATGAAATATTTAAGGAATTGTTTAATAGTAAAATTAATTAGTTCGATTGTTTAAATGTCTTCTTTGGAAATCATCTCGTTTAAATCATT
>CAYYBR010000252.1:0-6203 GCA_964470035.1 uncultured Saprospiraceae bacterium | reverse complement strand
GTGTTTATACAGATGCTGGGGGAGAAGTTATATGATAAACTTAGGTGATATCAGCCTTCTTTTTTATAATCGATTCAAATAATCATAACAAAGCATCTCAAAGACCCTTTGTTCGTCGCGATATATCCTGTTTATGGACATATGGATTATACTTGCTAATAAAGACTCCTTGTTAGGCTCTTTTAATGTAAGCACGTGCAGGATATCAATGATAAGTTCTTTTATTGAACTTCTTTCTTTTTGGATAAGTTGATAGCATGGTAGCTGAGCTATGACAAACTGTTCTATACCTTCTCTATCTTTCTCATACTTTCTTCGAAAAGCTACCTTTTGCTTTCCTTTAATGCCAAACTCTTCATAAAAGTCATTTCTTCTGTCTTTGTAGAATTGCTTTGCCTGATCGTCTGGCAAAGCAAAGCTCTCGACATAGTATTTCATCTGATCCAAGGTATAGGCCAGTAGTTGTTGATCTGAAAGACCTAGAGCAGTGATAGCAAGAGCAAGCTCACTATCGAGATGGAAAATCTCTTCACAAAACTCTATTGTATGCTCTCCATACCTCTCTATCTCACGTATATATGTATCTAACTGTATTTTATAGATCAACTGATGATCAAGATAATATGCGAGGCCATGATTAACATGGTGAAATATAGCATCTAAATCCGATTTACTACTCCTCTCCAGCCTTAACCTAATATGATAGTCTGGGTCTTGATATCTTATGAAAAACCACTTTTTGATGAGATCTTTCTCTTTCAGTTGCTCAACTAGGTCTTTTACTGGACCTGACAATAGTTTATCTGCCGTTCGCGGGCTACAATAAATCTTATAATACACCCAGCTCTCACCTGGATAAAGGACTCTCTTAACTATCATGCTGTTCGAATTTGTAAGAAATAACAAACTCATGTGCATAGGAGTCTTCTGTATCATCTTTTACAATCGGTGCACACCTAAGGTATTCTTGTATTGTGATGGCTTTTCTGTTTCTCAAGGATTCATATAATATATCAATGCAATCATCATTTTGAAGGTTTAGGGTAAGTAAATTGTCTCGTTGAACTAGCTGGATATAGTCAGGTATCTTATATCCTGATAAAAGTCTTCGGATTTTAGAGTTACGATCAGATTTATCTTTGGCCTGCACATCTGAGAAAAGGTCTAGGGTAAGTCTCCATGTGGCTTTAGATAAAATAATATCGTCTATAAGTATTCTTGGTGTAAAGAAAAAGTTAGAAAACAATGTATCAAAATCTGGTGCGAACTGTACCCTCTTAGATTGTGAAGATAGGTCGCACAAAAACTGATAAATAGGTAGAGTAGCTATACGGTAATTATGAGCATTAGAAAGCATTGGTATAACTTCTCTATTTAGGGACCTTGATCGCAGGAGTACTCGATTTTGTCTCACAGATACATATAGATCATCGATTGTGATAGTGTTCTTTAGGCTCTTTTTATGGGCTAAGTATGTCAACTCATAATCACGGATATTTGGTCTATATAGTATATTGCCTGTTCTACTATCTGGCACATGATGAATCTCTGCTAAAAGTGCTTCTTTTTCAGCACCTTGTTCATAGGTGCAAATATTATTCACAGCATTCGCTATCTCTAAAGATCCATAAGCAAATCTACCTAACAAGGCAGCTGATGTGGATCCTCCTAAATTTTTGATATATATCTTCTGTTCTCTGTCTACTTCTACTATCTCTATCATGGCAGAAGTAGTGCCTTTTAACAGATGTAAGTTATCTTTGATAGAAAAGCTATCAAGGTTAATCTGTACACTTTGTGCTTGATGCTGTAAGGCTCTTGTTACTTGCTGGACTATCGATGATGCAAAAGATCCGATCTCTCGATTGCTGATCACTACTTCTTTGCCTTGACTTACAGCTTTTATTTCATCTAGATATGTTGTCGTATTACTGGTTCTTTTGTCTTGTACATATCCGATACCTGTGTCTACATCTAAGGCCAGGGATAGAGGCTTTTCTTGAGTTTCATATCTTTTTGAAAAAGCTCTTTTAAAAGCCGCTAGTCTGCTATTCTCCCTATGTTCTTGACATAGGCTTAATTTTTTAATTAGCCTTCCAATCTTATAGGCATACTTTTTATTGATAGTCGATGTAGCTGTTTTTGTATATAAGTCGCATTGAAAAAGGAGGCGAGGGTCATAAGTTATCTTCAGCTTATCAATATCGTCAATTAGAGACAGTTTTGATTCCAAGCTTGGTGTAAGCGTCTTGTCTAGCTCTTTGAGTTGTTCATTTATTTTCGAAAGCCCAGGATAATATAACGAATTAATTGCTGTACTTCTGAGTACTTCCACCGCTCGGGTCAAGTTATCCTGACCCAACACAGATAGATCAAGGTCGCTTATGATCAGCTGATTATCAAGCATCTTATCAAATATGCCCTGACTTTGTTGCTTGTCTATACCTAAACTTTCGATGAACAACTCTATCTCAGTCCTTTTCTTTCCATCGTTTATATAGCTAATGACTTTTTCAACAATGTCACTTCGATTAATCCCCGTGATATAATATGCTCTAGACTTCTTACTTGTATCATATGCATATTTTATAAATCTATGATCAGAACCTATGCTATAAAGACTTGTATTTATATAATATCTAAGGTCAGTATGTCTCCTGTCTTCTGTGTTAATCTTTTTGAATATCAGATCTAGATAGTGATTGTCTAATCTTGTCCGTCTGTGAAATTGACTGATATCTAAGCTTACACGGTCTTCTGAGCTTAATATACCCATACTGACCCCCGCACACAGTCCGAATGGTGTACATCTAGATGACGAACGTATTAGATATCTTAAAAAAGACTTTTTAATGCCCTCTCTTCGCTTCTCAGATTTAATAATGCCTCTTTCATATCCTTCTAGCGATTCGTATAACGATGGAGAAGCAATCCAGATCATTTCCTTGATAAGCGGCATGGACCACAGTTTTGTCAACTGGACGTCAGAAAGACTTTGTTGGCCTAATAAAGACAGCAAAAAATCCAGAGATAATAAAGGTGTTCGTAAACAAAACGACTCACTAAAGTTGATTTTTGTACTGCTGCTTGTCATTATCTCGGAAAAGATCTAAATTATGCTTAGATAGTGATATTCGATGGTTTTAACAAAAAATCACAAGGTGCAACTTTAGCCCACTTTCGTAAATCACTGCTTGCGACTCAGTCGATAATAATGACCCATAAAACCTAATTGCAACAGTCTCAACTGTGCAAATGAAAAAGGTTTTTCCATTTTATAAGCAACTAGATTCGATGGACTGCGGGCCCACCTGCCTTCGTATGATTGCTAAACATTATGGTAAAAATTTCACCCTACCCTTCCTAAGAGAAAAATGCTACTTGGATAGAGCTGGCGTAAGCATGCGAGGCATCAGTGAGGCTGCTGAAATAATAGGTCTAAGAACTATGGCGGTAGAAATACCATTTAAAGACATCAAAGACGCGCCTTCTCTTTTTAAAGCACCCCTACCTGCCATATTGCATTGGAACCAAAATCACTTTATTTGTATTTATAAAATCAATAACAAGTTCGCTTGGATTGCAGACCCTGCTAGTGGAAAGTATAAATTGCGGCACCAGGATTTATTGAATTCCTGGTTGCCAGAGAAGTCAAAGCAAGGTGTAGCTCTACTACTAGAGCCAACTAGCGAATTCTATAAGACGGAGCAGGACCTGGAAGGTAAAAAAGGTTTTGGTTTTCTTTTTCAGTATTTACGGCCTCATCGAAAATTAATATTTCAATTATTTGTAGGTCTGCTCATTGGAACTATTTTCCAATTGATTTTTCCTTTTCTGACTCAGAGTCTTGTAGACATAGGTATAGACACTAAAAATCTCAACTTCATATATGTTGTGCTCGCCGGTCAACTTATGCTTTTTCTAGGTCAAACTGTGGTTCAGATTATCCAAAGTTGGATATTACTACACATAAGTGTAAGAATTAACGTCAGTTTAATCTCTGATTTTTTATTGAAGCTTATGAAGTTGCCTTTTGGATTTTTTGATGCCAAAAATACTGGAGACCTCCTACAGCGCATCGGCGACCATCAGCGTATAGAGTATTTTTTAACACAATCTGTTCTATCCATACTTCTGTCGATTATTAACATTATAGTTTTTGGTATAGTATTGGCTATTTATTCCTTTCCTATCTTTTTGATCTTTCTTCTGTCCAGCATCATGTACGCCAGCTGGATTTTTATATTTCTTAAGAGGAGAAAAGAAATAGACTATAAAGCATTCCAACAATTATCTGATAATAAAGATTCAATTATTGAGATTATTCAAGGAATGCCAGAAATAAAATTACAGGGCAGCCAACTAAAAAGGAGGTGGAAATGGGCCTCCATACAAGCCAAGTACTTTAGAACTCAAATGAAATCCCTCGCTATTACACAGTACCAAGATGCAGGGGCCCAGTCAATAACACATTTAAAAGATATAATTATCACATTCTTGGCAGCCACATCTGTGCTTAACGGATCTATGACTCTCGGTATGATGTTAGCTATACAATATATCATTGGACAACTTAATGGGCCTTTAACTCAACTCATAGGTTTTATAAGAAGTGCTCAAGATGCTAGTATTAGTTTAGAAAGATTATCAGAAATACACAATACTGATAACGAAGAAAAGGTAGATGTACAAAAGATCAATATGGTGCCCCAAGGAGACATACACATCAGCAGTTTATCATTTCAATACACTCCAATAAGTGAAGAGGTACTTCAAGATATCAACCTTACCATACCCAGCGGGAAAACTACAGCCATTGTAGGTACAAGCGGCAGTGGAAAAACTACACTTATCAAACTACTACTTGGGCTTTATGAGCCAACAAAAGGGAGTATAAAAATTGGACCTCACCCAATAGGTAATATATACAGCAAAATCTGGAGAGCCAATTGCGGTGTAGTAATGCAAGACGGTTACATTTTTTCAGATACTATAGCAAAGAATATAGCGGAAAGTTCAGATCAAGTAGACTTTTCACGTGTTCTAGCATCAGCCTCTACTGCGCGTATTATTGATTTTATAGAGTCCCTCCCTCTTGGATTTAATACGATGATTGGTGCGAGAGGCAATGGTATAAGTCAAGGACAAAAGCAAAGATTGCTCATTGCAAGGGCCATATATAAAGATCCCGAATTTCTTTTCTTTGATGAAGCAACCAATGCACTAGATGCAACGAATGAGCGCTCCATCATGAACAACTTAAATGCTTTTGTCAAAGGCAAAACCGCCATAATCGTAGCACATCGCTTGAGCACAGTCAAACATGCGGATCAGATCATTGTGTTACACAAAGGTCAGATTGTAGAAGTGGGCAGCCACAAAGACTTGGTTAAACAAAAGGGAAACTACTATCAACTTGTAAAGAATCAATTAGAACTGGGAAGTTAAAGTCAAGGCTATGCGACTAAAAGAAGCTTTACATAAACAAACTCTCAAAAAAGCTAAACCCAGTAAAGGTGTTAGCAAAACCCTGCGTTACCTAAAAAAGAACTATCCTGATTATAATTTCAAAAAATATATAATTGTTGAAATAATTAGCACCTCTGATGTATTACCAAAATATTTCATAGCAGACCTCTTTGATAAAAAAACTAATACTATTTTAAATGTAGATGAAATTCTGACTGGTGCTGTTCTTTATAAATTGTTGAATGATAATTTTAACTACTTAGAGCTCTCAGGTAAGCGATCTAAGAAAAAACGAATAAATAAAAAGCTGGTCGGACAAAAAAAGAAGAACTTTTCGACAAAAGATAAAACAGAGTTGATCAACTCTGGTGGGTTTCAAAATGATCGATATCCTTTTGTTGTTTCTGAAGATTCATATATCTCAGAAGAGGATCTTCATTTTCGTAGTTCGGACATCTCCGATATCATAGAGGTCGGTCCTTCATGGATTCTCAACTCGGGTATTTCTTTAGTGGCTTTTGTTGTCTCACTCCTATTGTTAATAGGTTTCTTAATAGAATTTCCAGATCGGATATCTGGTGAAGGGTTTATGACTTCAGCTCAACCTCCCATAGCCATAGAAGCACTGACTTCAG
Source organism: uncultured Saprospiraceae bacterium (assembly GCA_964470035.1). Taxonomy (GTDB): domain Bacteria; phylum Bacteroidota; class Bacteroidia; order Chitinophagales; family Saprospiraceae; genus JAJRXG01. The sequence continues at coordinate 99 of CAYYBR010000252.1, read as the reverse complement.
GAGTTATCAAACATATCTATGTAAAAAATGGAAGTGTAGTCAAAGAAGGAGAAGAGTTGATATATATCAAAAATTCTGCAAAAAGAAAAGACGTGAATG
>CAYYBR010000251.1:0-6290 GCA_964470035.1 uncultured Saprospiraceae bacterium | reverse complement strand
CTCCACAATTGTCTGTTGCTGTTACTCCTGGATCTCCTGGTACATCTGACAAACACGTTACTGTCGTATCTGATGGCATAGTACTCAATACTGGCGCAATATTGTCTTGTACAATTATCGTCTGTAAACAGTACGTTGCATTACCTGACGCATCTGTTGCTCTCCATGTTCTGTTAATAGTGAATTCACTATCACAAGAAGAAGTTTCAATTATATCAGAGAATGTTATTGAGCCTAACATGCAATTATCGGTAGCTGTTGCTTCTCCAAGATCATCTGTCAAAATCGAAGTCAGACAGCTGATAACAGTATCACCTGGACAAGTAATGACTGGTAATTCATTGTCTTCAACAATGACAATCTGTTCGCATGTAGCTGTATTTCCAGATTCATCTGTTACGGTCCATAGAACGGTTGTCGAACCTAATGGATATGATGCTGGACCGTTATTAGTAACAGATAGAACTCCACAATTATCGTCTGTAACTGGATCTAATAAACTAACTGACGTGGATATACACTCACCGGCATCTATACTTACTGTCATAGGCCCAGGACAAGTTATGGTTGGAAGCTCATTATCTTCTATAGTTACAGTTTGTGTGCAAGTAGCCGTATTTCCTGCAACATCAATAACTGTCCATGTGACCGTAGTCATTCCAATCGGAAATATGGCTGGGGCATCACTTGATACAGTTGCTCCTGGACAATTATCTGAAATAGTTGGCATGCCTATATTTACGAAAGTGGCAATACAAAAGCCAAGGTCCGTACTCGCAACTACATCAGATGGACACGTAATCATAGGATTTTCGGGATCTACAACTGTTACTTGCTGAGTACATGAAGTCGAATTGCCAGAGGCATCTACTACTGTCCAAGTTACTATAGTTTCACCAATAGGAAATGTAGCAGGAGCATCATTAGAAACTGTGCTTACCATACAGTTATCATCAGATATCGGATCAGCCAATCCTGGGTTTGCTATTTCACAATTGCCTATGGAGGTATTAAGAGTTATTGCCGCAGGGCATGTTATCGTAGGTACTTCATCATCTGTGACAGTTATCATCTGAATACATGTAGCAGTATTTCCTGCTTGATCAGTAACAGTCCATGTAACAGAAGTTTGTCCTACTAAAAAGATTGCAGGTGCATCGTTTATAACACTTGCTACCATACAATTATCAGAAGTAGTCGGTGTTCCGAGGTTTATACTAGATGATGAACATAGCCCCACATCTGCGCTAACAATTATGTCAGCTGGACAAGTGATTGAGGGATCTTGGTCATCGGTTATTGTTATAGCCTGTGTACAAGTTGCTGAATTTCCAGAATCATCTGTGACAGTCCAAGTAACCAATGTTATACCCAAAGGGAAAGAAGGTGGTGCATCACTACTTACACTTGACACCATACAATTATCAGAAGTCGATGGTGTCATTAAGACAAGAGATGCATGTGCGCATGCCCCTGCCTCTGCAGGCAGAATAACATCAGCTGGGCAAGTTATCATAGGAGAAATAGTATCGAGGACCTCAACAGTTTGCATACATGTGCTCATATTACCACTTGTATCTGAAGCCGTCCATGTAACTGTATGAACACCTACTGCTAGTGGTGTCATCAAATCATTTGTTACTGATTGAATATCACAATTATCGTCCGTCACTGCAGTTCCAATAACCGGTGATGTTATCTCGCAAGAAGTAGCATCAACATAAAGAGTAACATCCATAGGACATATCAGATCAGGAGGAATGCTATCAAGTACTGTGATAAGCTGTGTACAACTTGCCATATTTCCTGCCGAATCAGTGACCATCCAAGTAACGGTATGAACCCCCGCGTTAAATGAAGCAGGCGCGTCATTTGAAACTGTGGAAACCGCACAGTTATCTGAATCAGCTGGATCTTCTAAGTTAACATTGTTTATCATGCAATCATCGCCAACATAAACGGTAATATCTGCTGGACAAGTGATCATAGGAGGTGTATCGTCTAGGGCTATAATCTCTTGAACACATGTACTCATATTACCTGCTAGATCGATCACGGTCCATGTAACCATGGTAGTACCTAAAGGATATACACCTGGTGCATCATTAAAGAAAGTATCTATGCCGCAGTTATCGTCAGTCATTAATCCGATGAGATTCATGCCAGGTGCCGTACAATCCGACCCCACAGGTATTGTAATTGAAGGTGGACAACTAATCATCGGAGCTTCATTATCCACTACAGTGACTAATTGGATGCAGGTTGCACTATTACCTGCTGCATCCAAAACTGTCCATGTTACATTAGTTGTTCCAACCGGAAAAGACAAAGGTGCATTATTCGAGAAGTTTGTATTCATACAGTTATCTGATGTGAGAGGGCTACCTAGCACAACACCAGTGGCCTCGCAACTTCCTGGATCAGCATCTACTGTAATATCTGATGGACAAGTTATAGTCGGGTCTTCATCATCCGTTATTATTACATCTTGGGTACATGTGTTGGTATTTCCTACCGCATCAGTTACAGTCCATGTAACCTTAGTTGTACCTAAAGGAAAGTTCACAGGTGCGTCATTCGAAACAGAAGAGCCTGGACAGTTATCTTCGAAGGTAGGGCTCCCCAAATCAACGCTAGTTGCTTCGCAGGCACCCATATCTGTTGTTTGATTAATATCACTAGGACATGTTATAACTGGATTTTCATTATCTCGGATGGTAACCATCTGAATACAGGTATCTTCATTTCCTGCAGCATCAGTAATGGTCCATGTAACCGCTGTGATACCTACTAGAAAGACTGCTGGGGCATCATTTGAAACAACCGGATTGGGGCAGTTTTCAGAAGTGATAGGTGTGCCCAGATTTACTGAAGACGCTGTACAAGCACCTGCATCAGCAGGTATAAAAATATCACTGGGGCAGGAAATGGTTGGACTTTCTTGGTCGAGAACTTCAATATCAAATGAACATGCTACACTATTTCCTGATGCATCTTCAGCTTCATAAGTGACCGTTGTAATCCCAAGTGGGAAAGTAGATCCACTGGCAAGGCCTGACACCAAATTAATTGAAGCGATACTGCAGTTATCTGTAGCAGTAGGTATAACATAGGATACTATCGCATCACAAGCACCAACATCTGTAGGAACTGTAAGGTTACCAGAACAAGTGATTACTGGATCTATATTATCTATGACTGTTACAATGGCTTTACACACGTCTAGAGCTGTTAGTCCAGTCGTGTCCGCTACTGTTAATTCTACTACATTGGTGCCTAGATCTGCACAAGTGAAGGTGTCTTCACTAAGACTCAATTCTAACGAATTATCACAGTTGTCATTAGAACCATCATCCACGTCAGATGGCAGGATTGTAACATTGCCAGATGCATCGAGACTTACTGTTATATCCATACAAATCGCCTCTGGCCCATCGCTTTCAGGCACTCCAAAGTTACTAGTGAGCTCTGGGCATGTGAATTTGGCTACGGCCATATAATCTATTCTGTAGTCCCTTCCGCCTCTAATTGCAATGCGATCAAAACCTGAATAATTATGATTTGCGATAGATCCATTGACTGCGACCAAAGGGTTGCCTTCATCATCCAACAATTGAGCAAAGTTCATGTCGATGTCCGAACATCTACTTAATTCCGTAATCACAAAAGTATCGCGTGGAATAATAGGACTAACACCGGCTAAAACAGCACCTCCTCCTATCTCATTTGCCCTTCTTTCGAATCCAAAATCAGCACCAGTTAGACCGTTTCTTCTTATACCGTACCCATCAAAATCAGGGTTTTCTAATCCATATCTATTTTGCGCGCAACCTGTCGCGGTGTTCGTATGTCTTGTTTCTCTAGTAATCAAAGTGTAGTTATCAATAGTAAAGCCCAATGAAAACCATGCCCCTGCAGGGTCACAATCGTCAATTTTTGTTAGCACCGTTTCTCCTTGAAACATTTCAGCAATGACACCTCCACCCCTTAAATCCATTGCACCAGCGTCTGAGTCAAAGTCATTGAAGTATTCGAATACTTGATCAGGATTTCCTTCAGATCCACAGCCATCAAAGTACATGTAGATTGTTGTTCCTCCAGGGGGTATACTTGGGACATTCACCCAAACCGTACCTGTCGAATTCGCAGTCTGCGTCCAATGAGGAATCTGAGTTGATTGATCGTTAGAGGTGAAAAGGATATTCGTAAAATCCGCATTAATCCCTGACAAGGCAGGTACGTCTAGTTGTATTTGTTGATTTGTTAGAGTTGTATCTGGTAAACCATTAATCGTGATAGGCACTCTCATCTCGCAATCACATATCCACACATCCTGTTCGCCAAAAGTCTCTATATGGTAGACATTATTGGAGACGATTGGATTATGAGAAGAAGCTATATGTTCGTTCTCTACCTCCAATAGATCCATAGAGATCATGGATGTCCATAATAATATTAATAGGGCCATATTAATTATCCTCATATCGATCGCTCGAATAGATTTAGGAGTCTATACTACTTGCTACTGCTTCGGGAGGATTAGGACAAAGTCCTAGAGGTACACTACAAATATATTACAAATATTCGTAAGGTGTATTTAATTGAAATACAATAAGTTACAAAATATAGGTATACCCCTAGCAATAACAGGCTAAGTGGTTATTTTGTAAAAAGCATAACGGGTTGGAAAGAAAAAGGAGTTTTCATGGGCTATTCTTTAGGGGTTCTTGAGGATGTTCGTCGAAGGAATTAACCTACTGGAACAAATCTCTTATCTTCTAAAATATAGCAAACCATGTAAATAGCAATAAGTAAAGCTAGGATAATCAACCCCCACTGTCCAATAGTTGGCACTATTGGTATCACACTAAAGCAAGCCGCGGTTACTTCTACTCTGCTTGCGTCACTAGGCGATTGGGCTCCACAGAATATAACATATATCCCAGCTTGATCAAATTCGAATTCAAACGAATCAAGAGTACTACTAAAGAAGACTTCTTCTCCACTATCGTGTTCTATCCTTACATCTCCACCGCAAGATGCTGCCGTAGTAAAAGTCCAAATGTCACCAACAGTGACTCCAATACATGACTCTGTAGATATGTCGATACTTTGAGGCGCAAGCTCCAGAGTTTGAGCACTTATACCCAATGAAGCTCCAAGAGCCAATATCAGCACGAAGACAAGTTTTCTCATTCCCTATTTAGATCCCAAGTTGCTCAGGCAACTCGTCAAAACTAGGAAAGAAAGAAGAGAAAACATTTTTATTTTTCATATAAAAATAAATGCAATATGACTTCCATCACATTGCATTTATCTAAAGTGGCCTCAGATATAAATCTTGGGAGCTATATGTTGCTATGTTGTACAGTCCAAGATCTATTCTTAATCACTGCAATTCCTATAGTCATCATAAGGAGTGTTAAAATGATAACTCCCCACTCTCCAATTGTTGGGACTACATTTTCAGAAACTGTTGCACATGCGGCTATTTCCAATGTCCGGTTATTAATGTCAATCGGAGTATTGCAAAAGAAATTATATTGCCCTACCAAATCCAGCACGATCGTAGTATCTGAAAACACCTCAGGTGCAATGGTAAGAATGCCTCCATTCATATCTACATATTCGATAGCTACACTTGGCCCGCTAGCTGGTCCGCATTCTGAACCAATGACTAAAGTTAAACTTTCCCCAAGAGAAAACTGCGAACAAGCGCCATCAAAAGGCACATTGTCATCAAAGAGAACAATAGTGCTCTGTGCTTGCAGATTTGAGGCCAAAAACAAGACAAGCAAAATCGGTAAAAACTTAAAATACTTCATTATCATTCAGGATTAGAACATAAATCTAGCCCTTGTCCTCTAGCAAGTGACACTGAAGGTTCGGTAAATTACATATTGTTAATTTATGATTTATTCTAAAATATATTATCCATAATTATAATAACATCTACGCCTATTACCTTGTAGGCGAAATATATAATTTATCATCCAAGTGATTTTTATTGCAAATAACACATTCAACTATACCCCCAGAAGCCAACTAAGGCCACTTAATTTGTCAACGAATTGACATATTCTTAAAATTACAATTTAATGTCTACCAGAATCTCAATTCTAAATTCTCCTTATTTTACAAGGATCATTACTCTTTAGGAGTTTGAATAATTCAAATTTGACTAAACATGAACTAAATGAAAGAGCGAAACAACCAGTGTTTCAAACATTAGAACTTAACAGCAAACCAACTTAACCTTGCAAAGAAAAACACTTAGAATGAGGCAAAAT
>CAYYBR010000250.1:0-6346 GCA_964470035.1 uncultured Saprospiraceae bacterium | reverse complement strand
CTCTCTCTTTGATCGATAGGATCATTAAGCTCAGAAAATGCATTGCTTATCTCTTTACCATTGCATATAGCCTCGAACCTTTCTACAAGACCAGGAGTATCTCGATGTTTTTTAGCTAGGGGAGACATCTCCACGGGGTAGTCAGTAATGAACGTCGGCTGAATCAGATGCGGTTCACACTTCTCTCCAAAGATCTCATCTATGATCTTCCCTCTTGCCATAGATTTATCAAGACCCACTTGTAGATCTTTTGCAACTTTCCTGAGTTGATCTTCATCCATCTCACTTATATCCACGCCAGTAAATTCTTGTATGGCACTATACATGGTATATCTCTTCCACGGTCTTTTAAAGTCGATCTGGTTCTCGCCTACATTTACGACAGTGGAGCCTGTTACATCGATAGCCACTTTTTCTATCATTTCTTCGACGAGATTCATCATCCACTCATAGTCCTTATATGCCACATACAATTCAATCTGAGTAAACTCAGGATTGTGAAAGCGACTCATCCCTTCATTTCTAAAATCTTTCGAAAACTCATATACACCATCAAAGCCTCCGACGATCAGTCGCTTGAGATATAGTTCATTTGCTATGCGTAGGTATAACTCTCTATCGTGAGTATTGTGGTGTGTCTTGAATGGCCTTGCTGCAGCACCTCCATAAATAGGCTGTAGTATGGGTGTTTCGACTTCGACATAACCTTTAGTATCAAGAAATTCGCGCATACTGCTGTACATCTTAGATCTCTTGATGAATGTCTCTTTGACATGAGGATTCACCACAAGGTCTGCGTAACGTTGTCGATATCTGAATTCTGGATCAGTTACGGCATCGTGTACTTTACCATCAGCATCAGTTTTTACTATAGGAAGTGGCTTAAGTGATTTGCTGAGGACTGATAAGCCAGTGACATGGACTGTTATCTCACCAGTTTGGGTGGTGAAGACATGTCCTTCTACACCGATGAAATCTCCAATATCTAAGAGTTTCTTAAACACAGTATTATAAAGAGTCTTGTCTTCATCTGGGCAAATCTCATCTCTATTCACATAAAGCTGGATTCTACCAGAGCTATCCTGTAATTCTGCAAAAGATGCTTTGCCCATGATGCGTTTCATCATAAGGCGACCGGCAAGTGCTACTTGCTGATATTCATCCTTCTTCTCTTCGCTATATGCGGAAGTTATATCAGCTGCTTTATAGGTGACTTCATATGAAGAACTAGGGTAGGGATCGATACCACAATCGATTATTTTCTGAAGATTTTCTCTTCGCACTTGTTCTTGTTCGCTCAGCGCCATGCATGTATAGTTATAAGGAGGTGCAAAAGTAGCAGAATTCTAGTCTCTCTATAGCAGCTATATACCCAATAAAATCAGGCTTTACAGACTTTATCCATCATATGTAAAAATTAATATGTGATAATTTGGCTAGGGGATGCCCTAGTTTTTCATGTCTCATTAGTAAGCATGATTCATAGACCAATGAGACAATTAATCATATTAATTGCTGTCTCGGTTGTATACCTATACCCAATACACAGCCAGACGGTAGTTACAGATGCCCTTATTTGGGCAGATCAACCTCCGGGTGCTATATCGGGCACTTCGGCCCAAGGTGGTACTTGGGACGGTATTCTAGCAGATGATATAGGCGATGATGGCTTCTTCGGAGCATCTAGCAGTGGTTTTCAATTCGACAACGTCGAGGGCTTTGGCCCCTGTCCTTGTGCAGATGGTAGTAACGACTGTGGAGATAGTAGTAATGCGCTCGAAATAAGAGGGCTAGCAGTTCAGAATGTTTGCGAAGCAATCATATCATTTGAAGTAAGGGTCGAAGGCGATGCCCTCTGTGGTGCCGCTGACGATCAATCTGCAGATGATGTAGATGTCTTCTTTGGATGCGGATCATCACAAGGTGCTGAGTGGACGAGCACCGATGCTCTTCAGATCGAGATATTCTACGAAGAAACCGGAGAGAGAAGAGTTATCAATATCTGTGGAAAAACATCGAGTACAGGATCTCTAACAATCAGTGAAACATTTGATGTGGGGCTATCTAACTCCGCCATTTCTGTATTTGTCACAGGTGGTACACAGAATGATGGCGTAGCATATGAGATAGGTGATATCACAATAGAAGGAACTGCTAGATTGAATACTGATATTACACCGATCATAGCTTCGCCAAGTGGTACAACTAACAATGAAGTGTGTGAGGGTGTAGGAACTATTGTTATACAAACTCCAGCGGATCCAACTTCGGATTTTACTTGGACTTTGCCAGATGGCACAGTGCTAACTGGAGATATCAATAATGATAGACATCAACTAGTGCTTAATAATATAGATCCATCACTAACAGGTACTTATGGCCTGCAAGTAGTAGATGATAATGGCTGCTCGCTTTTTACAACTTTTGATTTGACAGTACGTCCTATGACTAATCAGGCTTGTCAAGGACAAGTAGATTTCTTTAGTCAAGGAATTAGTGCAGTAGAATGTTCTGATGAAATCTTGCCAAGTGTCGATGATAACGGAGTGACAGGTACATGGAGTCCTGGAGCGGTATTAGCGGACTTTGCTGGCCAGCGACTCACATTTACCTTTACTCCAGACGATCCAAACGTTGCACCATTTGTGATGGATATACGTGTTGATGATCTCAGCCAATTTGACAACTTTGTCACGATTCCAGCAGAAAATCCAGTGTTGTGTAATGCTGGAGGTCAGACATATGATTTTATCGAGTTGTTTCAGTTGAACCATGAAGATTACACACTGACGATACAAGGTGACGTAAATATATTCACATTTATTTCCCCAACTTCTGGTAACGTAGTTAATGATTTTATAGATGAATTTAGATCTATAGATGTTACGGGTTTATCACCTAGAACAGCAGGTTTTCAGATCGATGCTCAAACTGATTGTGGCGCTCCTCCTCGAAGGAGAAGTGTCTTCATAGAAATCGTAGCTCCACCGGATCCAGTTATCATGGAGCCAGAGTTATGCCCAGGAGAGACTTTCGAGTTTAATGGACTTTCCATAGAAAGAGATACAATGATCACTGATGGTGGTGCTTGTGATTCTGTCTTTATCATCGATGTGCAAGAGTTGAGCTCTATAACATCGAGAACGTTATTTCCAGGTAGATCAGCCTCCTGTGGAGAGGCGTTTTATTACTATAGTGGTAATGATCAAGATGGAAACAACATTGGATGGGTTACGGCCTCGATAGGAGATCCACCACCATTTGGACCAGATTATGACACACTTTTTACTGAGTCCTATGTAGGTCTTTATACACTACCTATACCCGCATCTAATGGCTGTGATAGTATACAGAGGATACAGGTAGATATTGGAGTTACAACAGTAACCGAAGACTTTTTCGATTTGTGCGAAAACCGAGATACTATTATATCAGTAGGGTCGGCTACGTATCTCATAAATGCAGAAAATCCCTCGGAGTTTATACCCATCGCAGGATGTGATTTTCTAGATATACGAGCTAATATATTACCTGTAGTAGCTGATTCACTTGCACCAGAAGTACACTGTGCAGGAGATGTCATAAATCTCGAAGTCGCACCAGGTGTCTTTATGGATTTTGATGACTCTATGATCTATCCTTTGACGATAGACTTACCAGCACAATCCAATGGATGTAACGCCACCTTAACTGTAGATTTTTCTTTTAACCCTATACCTACCAGCACATTGGAAAGAAGACTTTGTCCTGGTGAAGTTTTGACTGTTGGTACTGAAAGTATCACTGGAGCAGTGGTAGACCAGGAAGTGCGTATCCCAGGAGCCGCTTCCAATGGCTGTGATAGCATAGTCATGGTTACTACGACTCTAGTAGAGCCAGTGAACATCCCTAGGGAAGAAACACTGTGCCCTGAAGAGAACTTTGTGTTAGAAGGGGTAACGTTTGATATCAATAATCCTTCTGGTCCAGCGACTATACTATCATCACTTGGATGTGACAGTATCATATTCGATGTATCACTGGACTTTTTTCCAGTACCAGATATAACAATTGATCCTCTTATCTGCTTAAGGGAAGAGATCTTCTTGCCAGAATATAATTTCACGATAGACAGAGACAACTTAACAGCTGACCTAGTAACAACTACTGATGATGGCTGTATACAGAATGTATTTATAAGAGCAGAGCTCAATGATGCGGTGAGGGATACCTTTCCACAGAGTATCTGTAATTCAGAGTTTTTCCCATTTGCAGGAGCAGATAGAGATGTAACTGGATTTTATTCGGATACGTTAATAGCAGCTAACGGTTGTGATAGTATTTCTACGTTAGACTTGACAGTACTTCCTTCCCTAAGCGCAACAGATGATGGAGAGTTTGTAGAGTGTACTGGTATCGTACAGTCGCACCTTGGGGTGGAGTACCCATTGCCAGGCAGATATAGAGATACCTTGACAAGTGTTGATGGGTGTGATAGTGTGGTTACTTTTATTATCAGCTACTTGCCTATCCCCGAAGAAGACTTAGGACTACAGTTAATTTGTCCTGACGAACAGTTCTCCTTCCAGGGACAAAACTTTGGCCCTGGTGAGCATGAAGTTATGCTACAGACTCCTCGAGGTTGCGATAGCATGGTTGTCTTCGAAGTTGGATTTTTCAATATTCCATCTGAAGACCTCGGGACGCTTATTACTTGTCCTGCAGTACCTCTAGAAGTGAACGGAGAGTTTTTCGATACTCCAGGACCACACCAACAAACTTTGATTTCCTCTCAAGGATGTGATAGTATGGTCACTTTCTTCCTTGAGTTTGATGATATACCTATGATGGATGATGGGGTATTCTTTACTTGCCCAGATCAACCAATAGAAATACTTGGTCAGATGTATGATTCTGAAGGATCATTCATGGAGACTTTGCAGACTCCTGATGGCTGTGATAGTATAGTGCAGTTTTCAGTAGAATTCTTTGAAGTACCAACAACTGACCTTGGACAGATAGTTACATGTCCAGAAGTACCTATAACCATAGGTAGTCAAACATTTTCTACAGAGGACACACACGAGCTTACATTTACATCAGCAGATGGTTGTGATAGCCTAGTGACTTTCGAGTTAGTATTTGAAACGAGACCGGCAACGGACGTCATAGAGACTATCTGCGCAGGTGAGAGTTTTGAAGTCTTTGGACAGTCATACTCTGCAAACATAGACGAAGTAATTACTTCACAAGGAGCTGCTTTTGATGGCTGTGATAGTACTGTTCATCTCCAACTTACGGTGTTGCCAGTGCTTGAAGACTTCCAGACTTTTCCTGTCTGTGAAGGGAGTAACATTATGGTCCTAGGTCGCCAGTATAACCAAGCAATCGTAGATGACCCTATAGTACTACAAAGTACAAGTGGGTGTGATAGTACCGTCTTCGTTACGATAGTAGTCAATGAGAATAAGATGACAGACCTTGGAACTATGACAGTTTGCCAAGGTGAGGTGGCTAACATAGCAGGTCAAGACTTGGTAGCAGGTCTCAATACATTAGACTTCCAATCTGCCGACGGTTGTGATAGTACAGTCACAGTGGTGGTCGAAGTACTTGATGAGATAGTAAATAACTTATCACAAACGATATGTGTAGGAGAGTCTATAGACTTCCAAGGGCAGCAAATTTCTGATCCAGGAGAGTATAGAGATACGCTCTTTAGCGCAGCTGGTTGCGATAGTATAGTTGTTTTATCACTAGCTAATTTTGCAGAGATTCCAACAACCACATTGCCTGTTGAAATCATATGTGCAGGAGAGTCATTTTCCTTCCAAGGACAGACTTTGACTGAATCTGGAGATTATCCATTTACTCTACAAGGAGCCTCTGGTTGCGATAGTATGATAGTTCTTCCACTTACCGTGAGAGAAGAAATCAGGACTGAGATAACTGAAGAGATTTGTGATAACACGACATTTGTCTTTGAGGGTCAAACCTTAACTGATAGTGGAGATTATCCATTTACATTTTCATCACCTTCTACGGGTTGTGATAGTACAGTTATATTAACTCTTGTAGTTAATCAGACTCATCTTAATGACATAGGAAACAGAGAGATCTGCCCAGGTGGATCAGTGACTGTAGGGGGAGAGACTTTTAATACAGCTGGGACGCATAGCGTTTCATTGATATCATCTACTGGATGTGATTCGATAGTAACGTTTACAGTAGATATAGTACAGTCTATCAATGTAGACCTCGGCTCACAGGTGATATGTGATGGTGAATCCTTTGACTTCAATGGTCAAGTGATAACAGAAAGCGGAATATATAGAGATACTACACAGACAGCTTTAGGATGTGATAG
>CAYYBR010000249.1:0-6373 GCA_964470035.1 uncultured Saprospiraceae bacterium | reverse complement strand
CCTCTTCCTTGCGCTCAGCGAGGTGCAGATCTACTGCTTCTCGAAGAACAGCTAAGTCATTAGTATACTTACCATTCATATCTTTCATGGCGGCCTCTAAGATGATATCAACACGATCAACTATAGAGTTTGGAGGGTTCAAAATGGCTATCTCCTGCAGACTCTCAACCAAATCTCTATTGTACTCGTCTGTCCTCGGAAAATAATCGGCTACTACCTCAGCACGATGTGTTAGGACTACCAGATAAGCTGATGGACTAATTGTCTTAGCTTTTTTGGTACTCTTTTTAAGTAGTTCATATGACTCATCAAACTTCTTTTGGAGCGCTAGACTTTCTGCATACTCTCCAGCAGTTTTGATGTATGTTGACCCATCTAATTTTCTAAGCTCAGATTTTATATCACCCCAAGACTTCTGTCCTGATATAGGTACGACTAAGATCACTGACACCAAAATCAAGGCTATCGCGCGACACGTGAAAAGGAATTTATCTTTCATAGTTGATAGAGCAGTGCATGTCTTTGGTTCCTAGGGCATACCATAGATACAAAAAGAATCATAATTCATCAGTCCTGCAATCCCCATATCCATGGATTTTGTCTGATTCTTCTATATGGATTCATATAGAAAACAGGAAGAGATTTTTGTGCTTTACGCCCTAGATTTGGATACTTCTAGTAGTCATAATTAGCAAAATCGGCAACTGTCACATCTGAAGGAGAATTATCCATATCAAACAATAACAACCATTCGCCACTTTTTGACTTCCTAAAGACTAGCATGGCACGACCCGTAGAGGGATCTTCGATCTTTACTCCGGCAGGAGGCTGAAAGTAAAATTTTAGCAGTACTACTGCCATACCACCTTCTACTGTTACTTCTTCCTCTATGTATCTCAAGGTTCCCTTGATAAGGTCAAAGCTACTTTCATACCGAGGCCTAACTTGTTCTATGCCTTTTAGTAAAGGTCCACTGGGGCTAGCATAGTTTATATCGCTATCATAAAGAGCCATAAGTGCCTCTACATCCTTATCATTGAATGCCTTTACCCAATTAGCCACAGCTTCTTGGACTTTCTTTATCTCTGTTGACATACTTTCTTCTGACTCCTTACTCATACTAATGTTATCCTTTATACTTTCGATATCATTAGACGTCCTTTGGCAACTCGCCATGCATAAGGATATAACTATTATTATATTCAATAAGACTCTGATCATTCCATTGTTTTTACACGATACTAGCATCAATTGACCTTTCTTTAGTCCAGTATATTGGGCTAAGACCTTATTTACTGTGTATTCATAAAAGTATCTTCAAAAGTCCTTACCCATTCACCATTGACTAATTTCTCACCATATTCTTGAAAGCCTCCTTCAGAGGTCATCCGGAAAATAAATCTAGTCTTTTCATCTCTTGTCACAACTAACTGACCATCCTTAAGTTCTGCAGGATATTTGCCGGATCCTCTTTTTGAAAAGGGGTGGTAGTAAAAAGTCTGATCATTTTCATCATAATTGATGATGGTATGGAGCTGCAAAAATTCAGTATTCAACTCAATTACAACAATGCTCTTTCCTAGATCATATGAGATGCTTTCGTACGCGGCACCTTGCTTTACGACTTTGCCATCATCATACACCTTTGACGTTCCGATCCATTCACCGATCAGGAAGTCCAGTTGACTCATCTTTTCTTGTGATACACTTTGAGAGTAGGTCGTAGTACAGATGCATGCGAGTGCAATAACAATAATGAACTTTGATGTTTTTAGAAACTTCATTCTTTCCTTTTTATATTAGTTTCAACTCACTGATACAGTTAAGAAACAAACCATTAACGAGTAATGGAGGTGTTAAGCAATTTTCATCACGTTGATTAAGAATCTATCTCTATTCTTTGGTCAAAAAGTTCTTGCATATGCACTATTGAACTGCACTTTCGATTATGTTTCATATTCGTAAATATCGTTACTATGTTATTTGCAATTCTGTCATTAAATATTTCAAGCGTATGTCTTGCGACATCATAATACAGAAAATAACTAATATTCCTTTTAAACCGAACCTTGGCTTCAATTGACTCACGATAATAGTTCGCACTTATGAAATTTATCCGATACATCACAAGCCCGTACCGCAGTGGGCATATTTCACTATCTAATAACTAGCTAATTATAATGAGGTTTGTTTACCGATACTAGCATTATACAAGTTTCCTCATCAATATTATTATCATTCATAAATCGCATTATTCTTTTATTTCTTGACTCAGAATTCTCACCACTCACTGCTTGATCAACAATAAAGTTACTCGATCTTAACTCAGCATCATACTTCTTTGCTATCAAAGTTAGTCTTTTGAGAACCTCTTTACTTGATGCATCATTAAATCTTAGAACATCATTTCCTGATTGATTATGTACATTCTCACCAAACTTGCTGACTAAATGGCGACCTCTACCATTGCGTGCAGAGAAAAATACTGTAAATGTTTCCTCATATGAATGGACCTTGTAATTATTTCTAAATACTTCACTGAACTGAGGGTCACAATAATCTTTCAATTTTGCTTCTTGATTAATTGAAATCAGGTCTGTTAGAATAAGAAGAATAATGAAGTACATGATATAGTTCGTTATGGCTAGTGAAATTACAACATTAAAATAGCTGTTTCAGAGTTTAAAAAAGATTAGCACGGGCATTAATCAGAAATAGCAAGCGAGATCACCTCTGCCTATACAGTTAAAGTAAGCTGTTTCTCTATGAACCACTCTTGAAGAACTCTGTTCTTCAAGCCTATTACAAATGATCTAAGTGAGAAAACCTAGTTTACGCATATAGATACCGCAAACAAAGTTCGTTCTGCTTTTTAAAGATAGTCACTTGAAAAGAGACCTTTTCAGTAGCGATTTGGTGTTATGCGCAAGCGGGGTACCCATGCCTCTAATATAATTCTTGGATTTCCCTTCCTTGGCACCTTTATATCCTGCTTTATAAGCTATTTATGTAGTCGTTCATACCTATATAGGCTTAGTTTCCATCCATACAAACGCATGCTTTCCTTTTCTGATGACTTTATTTAGTAAAACCTATGTGATTAGAATACTGGTCCTAGTACACAATAATGGGTAGTTAGAATTAGGTATTTACATAAATAGGCAGAGTTGATCTTACTCGATTTGAAGTATAATTGGCAACTTTAGATAAATACTCCAGCTATGCGCTTAGGCTTACATATTTTGATTGTTCTGATGACCTTCACAATGAGCTATGGTCAAATTATAGTACCTCAACCAAAAGTGACAGTGACTGGAGTCGTTCAAGACAATAAAGCTGAGCCAATTATCGGAGCCAGTGTTAGATTAGAGGGCAGCGCTATAGGTACGATCACAGATATTGATGGTATGTTCTCTCTTAAAATCCCTGTAAAACGAAATCCAGTTCTGATAATAAGCTATACCGGCTACCAAGAAAAACGGGTGCCCTTGCCTCCTATGGCACCACCAACGAGCACTACTCAAAATCGGACGATTGCGATAAATGTTAACTTGGATGATGGCGCTGAACCACTTTACGCAGTAGAGGAGTATGAGGTCGCAAAGATTTTCTTTGGAACAGATCGCACCTACGACTCGACCAAAAAGCTTGCTAAAAAATTTCTGAACTCACAGAATAGACAATCCAAAATTCATTGGGGGAGTTGTGAAGTCAGTATTCCCAGAGCTCGTGAACCAGGAGAAATACCGCGACCTTCTTGGTGGAATCGCCTAACAAGACAAACTAATAATCCTGAAAAGTTCGTAATGGTTTTAACAATTGATGTTGATGGTGAGCGAAAGGTATTGAATGCCTTGAATGATGAGCTTCAAGGCACTACTGATTGCTCCATCTTACTCTATATACATGGGTATAATAATTCTTTTGAGGATGCCGCACATAGAACAGCACAGCTTTCATATGATCTGGGTTTTAAAGGTAGATCTATTTTTTATAGCTGGCCTTCCGAAAAGGACTTTGAAAAGTATCCTGTTGACCTACAAACAGCGGAATGGTCACGAGATAACTTCAAGACATTCTTGTTTAATCTTCTCGATCACACCGAGTACAGTAATATCTATATGGTAGCTCATAGTATGGGTAATCAATTGTATAAAAATGCCCTAGAGGATCTCATTGATGAACGTCCTCAACAAGTTGATAGAATAAGAGAAATCATACTTGCAGCACCTGACATAGATATCGAAATATTTAAGCGTGATATACATCCAATCTTTAATGAGTTAAGAGCAGGTATCACATTATATTCTTCATCAAAGGATCTAGCATTAAGAGCATCCAAAAGGTTTAATGGACGACGTAGACTAGGTGATTCTGGACGCTACCTAACTGTGTTACCGAACATGGAGACAGTAGATGCTTCTAAAGTCAAGACGGATTTTATAGGTCACGCTGTATTTGCAAATAGCACATCAATTATTACTGACATGTACTATCTAATAGAAGAGAGAAGGCGCGCTAGTGAAAGAAAAAATCTTAGTATAGGGATTCAAGACGGACTGAAATATTACAAAATCGATTAATTGAAATACAAATGAAAAGGATACTTATATTTTCAATGTCACTAATGCTATTTGGCTCATGTGCTGTGTCTCAAGATCAAATTAAAGATGATTCGCCTAAAACATTAGGCGAGAGATATACCTCTTACAGTTATACACCTCTTGATCCATTACCAGTTTTTACTGAGCCAGGCAAAAGCTGCGGGAATCATTCGGAAGATCATTTGTTGGAAGACAATACAATTCTTGATGCTCTTCCAGATCAAGCAGTACGATTTGCAGTAGGAGAGATCAATGCTTATGGTTCTATTTCATTTGGTCCCTTCAAATCAACTGTTAAAGGAAAGAGCTATCAGGTGATTTTGGATTATGTAAATGTAGATGTAGCCTACCTTCCTGTTTATATTAATCGTAAGATGGTAAATGCTGAAAAATTCGTATCTGTATTTGATTTACATGTGTCAGAAAAATCTACATATCAAGTATTCCCAGCAGATAGATTTAATGAAGCTGAAAGTATAAATCAGAAGGCAATCAAAGAGGATGGGTCTGAACTCGTAATAGTCCCAGTTTACGTCGGGGTGGGATTGAGGTTAACTGCTTCTATTTATGCTAAAGAAGGAGGAATAAACCTTTCTGGACTAGGGGCACTTTCTGTAGCAGCTCAGGCAGGAAAAATCAATGGCTCACTTACAATTCAAACTCTTGGTATTACGGGCTCTAATGTTGACAAATCTCTTCCTTTACCTAGTGAAATTAATCAGTCAACTATTCAAAATGTGATTTTGTCTATCGGATCAATAAAGGCAACTCTTCGAGATAAAGAAAATACTATCGTAGAACCTAGGGTCGTAGGCATCTATAATCCAATAGGTGGAGGGCAAGATTTTATCAACGGTATAATCTCGCAGCTTGCTGGCAGTCCCATTGTGTGGTATAGGAGATGTTTATAACAACAATATAAATGTTGTACCTACTGTTGGACGATAAAATAATAAATGCCTGTAATCTATTGAATTACAGGTATTTATAGAACACATTTGTGACCGCAGGAGGATTATTATATGATTCTCACCTAATCCGATTCTTATCCCAATAAGAGCAAGCTACGCTTGTACCTAAAAGAAAAGATCCACCTGCGAGTGAACTCGAAGTGGATCTTAGTTCTTTCAGACATGACCTCCGGTCATGCTATTTTTGCCCAACTAGTGACCGCGGGAGGATTCGAACCCCCAACCCTCGGAGCCGAAATCCGATATTCTATCCAGTTGAACTACGCGGCCATTAATGGAATCGCAAAGATATACTAACTCAACTTAATTCTTGTGATCAAGACACCGTAGTGAAACGTAGGTGCCGAGGAGTGAATCACCAGAGTGTCTCATGAGCGAGGGCTACATCAGAGTGTCTTCTGAGCGAGGATAGAGAAGCCAGGCCTTCGGCATACAAGCCCAACCCTCGGAACCGAAATCCGATATTCAAGTTGAACTACTCCACCATAAAAGGAACTATTAAGAGAGATCCTTATCTCTAGGGGCGTTTATGCCCTAATAGAGAAATATAACACATTTGCTCAGTTCGTTCTAGGCTCACTAGAGCGGCACAAGAAAGGTCACTGGGGCAATACGCATAGAGGAGATCAAAAAATCAACAATGATGCCTTTATTAATCAGAGCAGGTTTTTATCAGCATATCTAAGAGAAGATTTGGATTATTACGGATTGTTACTGAGTGGAATAGACCCGTTACGACTATTTTAGCCCCTATAGAATTTTAACATATATTCATGATTTCATTCATTATTTTAGAGG
>CAYYBR010000248.1:0-6402 GCA_964470035.1 uncultured Saprospiraceae bacterium | reverse complement strand
CATTGACTCCCTATGCAGAATACATCAAGTAATTTGAGATACTTGATTTGAATGCAGGATTGAGATATAAGAATTTTGCATCTTCGGGTTCATCTCAAAATCTATATATAGACCAAGATATAAGCAAAGTGTTTTTATCTAGTAACATGACATATCATATAAACAAATATCTCAACACAAATATGTCATTCTCTCAAAGAGTTGAGAGGCCTTCATTTAGTGCATTAAATTTGAACAGAAATGTTATAGATGCCTTTACATCAAGCACTGGAAATCCTAGCTTAGAACCAGGCTTTACTAATAAGTATGAGTTGAATCTTTCTTATTTGTCTCAACCTTTTGTAGTTATTGGCCATCTCAGTTCAAATAATAAAATATCAACTGTTTTTATACAAGAAAATGAAAGCGGTATTGGCATACGAAGACAAGCGAATTTTGATACGTATAAACATTGGAACTTTAATTTGTTTTTTCCCATCAGATTTTTTAATGGGAATATATCAGGCTATGGTGGTGTGATTACAAATTATGATAGATATAAAACTATTCTTGATGGAGATGTGATTGATGTAGGCCAATGGAGCCATGTCCCTGTTATTCATTTAGAAGGTAGAATAATAGATAGGATAAGCATGAGTGCTGATTTTTGGAATGTTACTGGTGGAGTTGAGGGAGTAACGACCTTTGGCAATTTGAATCAATTAACATTTTCAGTCGATTATAGATCAAAGAATAAGAATTTTAGTGTGGGGATAAAACTTGAAAATGTGATTGTTGATTATTTCAATGGACAAGTAGAGGTGGGGGGCTTGAATTATTTTATCGACAATAGATGGAACCCCCTGGTTATTTCAGCGTCTGCAAGATATACAATAGGGTCTTTAAAGAATAGAGAATCTGACAAACCTGGCGATAACAGCTCCGGCTATGATAATCGACGAGGAGGTGGATCCGAACTGTTGATAGATGTTCAACCAATAAGAAATTAAACGACAACACTGAATCCAAGTTAGTATATAAATTATGGATATCCTTAAATGTAAAATGAATGTTATGGAAGTGATAATTCCGGATAATTATGTATTACATAAGCACAACGATGAAAACGCGGTGCTTGAATATGACGGACGAGTTTATAAAGTAGGTAGAGATATTCTACTCTTGCTAGATCTGATAAATATGGGATACAATACAATAGATAGACTGTACAATAGGATAAAAGAAAATGACCCCAATGCTTCAAAAGAACAAATTAGCAGAATAATCGAAGTAGGAGTTCTTCCTCTATTTGAGGAGAGCTCAGCTAAGAAAAAAAGAAGTGTTAGAAAGATCAAAGAACTTATAAAGCCGGAAACATTGAATAGAATGGATTTCGGTGAATTAGCTGGATTGTTTACACCAAAAGTATTTTGGCCTCTTCTATCTTTAGCAATTGTTATAAATGTCTATTTTCTCAGTAGTGTTAGTGTTCCTTCCCTCGGGTCGCTTGGGTGGTTATCAAAAACTCTGGCTGGGGCAATGATTTTTTTGCTGATACTTATTCATGAAATTGGACATGTTGCCGCTACTAGGAACTATAATAGCTCTTCTGGAGAAATCGGTTTTGGGTTTTATTTCATATTACCTGTACTGTATACTGATCTGACATCTATTTGGGCTTTAGATAAACATAAGAGAGTCAGAATAAATCTTTCTGGAATTTACTTTCAAGCTATATCGGGATGCATATTAATTGTTCTTGCAGGAATTCTGAATTGGCCTGGGGCTTTCAACATTATCACAAAGGTGATTTCTTTGAATTTTTCTATAATGATAATTAATTCCTTTCCACTTTTAAAATTTGATGGATATTGGGTTTATAGTGATTTATTTGATATATCTAATCTTAGGAAAAAATCACTTGAATTAATAAAGAATATATTTTTATTCAGAAATGTTAAAAGGGGGAATTTTTGGATCTGGCTATATTCTATAGCTTATTTGGTATTTATAGCTTTCTTAATTCACCGAATACTTAAGTTATTTACGAGCAGTATTTATACAGTTGCAGCTCAATCACTGAGCAGTGATTTTTCAATTTGGGAAGTTGACATGAATTATATAGCAAGACTGGCAATATGCATTGTTGTTGCGGGGGTTGTTTTATTCCGATTATTTCTACTACTAAGGTATTTGTACAAAAGACTTTTAGTGTTGTCTGTGGGAGCAATCTTATTAGTTAACTTATCCTCATGTTCTGTTACAACTGATTGTGTAACAGGTAATAATAATCGAGTTGTCAGAAGTTTTGATGTCATTTCTTTTAACAAATTGAATAAGAGGGGAAATATTAATGTTGTTTATTCACAGGGCAATGTCCCTTCAGTTATGCTCGAGTCGGATGCTAACCTTAGTGACTATTTTGAGGCGTATGTAATAGATGATGTTTTATTTATCGAGGATAGAAATGAAGATTGCTTTACGACTCACGGAGGATTTACAATGAAAGTAACTTCAAGAAATATTGATAATATAGACTGGATGGGTTCGGGGGATTTAGTATTTTCTTCAATTGAGCCCAATAGTACATTTGCTATTAATAAGAATGGAAGCGGCGACATAATATTTGAATCGGCGACACAAGTTGATAATTTATATATTAAGAAATCTGGAAGTGGAGATGTGAGAGCTTTTAATGTTGAATCTCGAAAGTCCGAGATTGTTATAAATGGTAGTGGTGATGCTGAGGTTAACGTCGCCGAAGACTTAGTTGTAAGTATAAATGGTTCTGGAAATGTATTTTATTTGGGAGACCCCAATATTAGTATTGTTGAAATTATAGGCTCTGGCAAAGTAATAAAGAGAGATTAATTGACAAGAAGAATAAGCAAATAATGACTGAAATTAATACAGAAAAGCGCATACATAAATCTCATTATTTAAGATTAAACGTTATAAAAAATGATCAATATAGGGCTGTAAATCTGATAAGTGGGAAACAGTTTGTTCTAGATGATGGAGCAGTAGAAGTACTTGAGTATTATCGTAAACCGAGGCAATTCGAGAGCAGTGTAGTTGATTCAATAGCGGTTAAGAGATTGCTGGAGAAGGAGTTGTTAGTATATGAAGACCATAACGAACTTAATCAATTCACACTTTCGAATGATACATTATTTGGAGTGAAACAATTTAATAGGACTGTGGACGACAGTGTTGTTTTTTTAGGTGTGCCTTTTGGTTTAGGAAATGGGTATGATCAAGGAACTGGAAAGTTTCCGCAGTACTATCGAGGCGTTTTGAAATCTAGAAATTTTAAGCTTAGAAATGAAATAACTAATCCCTTGGCTCTAAATTTAAAATCATCTGCATTGCCAATTGACAATTTGTATGATGCTGGAAACATCTACTTTAATTCAGCAGAAACTCAGGAGCAGAGATACGATAAAATAACAAAATTGATAACTGAACTTGGAAGTAATATTCCATTTACTATAGGTGGAGACCACTCTATAACATTTCCAGTAGCTCGAGCTTTAAACAAGCGATATAGAGACTTTGCTGTTGTTCATTTAGATGCTCACACAGATATTTATACATCCGACTTCGATCAGTTATATAAGAGCAATAGAATCCACCATCATGGAAATTTTGTTAGCCATTGTTTGGAATTAGAGGGCTTGTCTGGTTATTATCAATATGGAATAAGGGGATTAAGCACGATATTTCAAGATTTAAGCAATGACAAATTGAAGGTGAGTTGGACATCAGACGTTAAAAAAAGGGATATTTCATTTAATGTTAAAGAGGAAAAGATATATCTTACTATTGATATTGATGCTTTTGATCCCAGTATTGCTCCAGCCACCGCTACTCCGGTAGCTAATGGATTGAACATGAATGATTTCGATTATATATTAGATCATATTGGATTTAATAAGGAAAGGGTTATCGGAATTGATATTGTCGAGATCAATCCTCAGAAAGATCAAGAGAAAAGAACCTTAGATCTCTGTACTGAGTTGATTGTCAAATTATTGAATAGACTATCGTGAGTTTATAAATAGCATTATGAGACTTTAAAAAGTAGATGTAAAAAATATGTTATGTATAGAATCTTATTAATTAGTTTATTATGCATATGGTTTTTAGATGCGAGAGGTCAGAAGATTGAAGGCTCAATAACTGATTTGCTGACTTTAGAACCTCTTGTTGGTGCCACTGTGATTGTGGTGGACAGAATTGAGGCTAGCACTATTTCCGAGTTAGACGGAAGATTCAGTACTGAGGTTGGGCCAGGCCGATATACTCTAGAAATTTCATTTATAGGTTATGAGACAGTTCGTTTAGAGAATCTAGAGGTAAGATCAGGCAGAAATCTCTTTTTGGAAGTGGGATTACAATCACATGATATTGAGTTAGATAACATTGTGATTTCTGCTTCAAATGAAGTGAATAACACTGTTGACCCTTTTATAATGAATTCAGCATATCGGCTTAATATAGAAGAAGTTTCTAGTTATGCGGGAGGACGAAATGATATAGCACGTATTTCAGCTAACCTTCCAGGAGTTGTGGCGAACAATGATGAGAGAAATGATATTATTATCCGGGGTAATAATCCATTAGGTGTACAATGGAACGTGAATGGACTACCAATTCTTAACCCTAATCACTTCGCTACACTTGGTACGACAGGGGGACCCGTTACAATTCTGAATACCAACCTTTTGCAAGATTTCGACTTTCAAACGAGTGCGTTTACCTCTGAATATGGCAATGCACTTGCCGGTATATATGATTTAGCTTTGCGAAAAGGTAATCCAAATAATATAGAGTATACTTTTCTTTCGTCTGCATTTAGTGGGTTTGAGGCCGTGATAGAAGGACCAATAAAAAAGGAAGAAAGTTCCTTTGTTGTTGCTCTAAGAAAGTCTATGACTGATTTAGCAGTGAACTTTGACTTAATTGATTTTGAAAATGTTCCAGAGTACTATGATATAAATTTTAATTTATCATTTGGCTTGAATGAGAAAAACAAATGGAACATTTTTGGAATTGGAGGAAATAGTATTATAAGATTTAATGAAGATGAATTAGATGATGGCGAGAATAGTTTTTTTGACTCAGACATTTATAACTTAGGTGTTGAGAATAGACGAATTATCAAGGATGGCTTCATAAAGAGTATAATTGGTATTAATTATTCAAATAATGGTTATAACGAAATCACGATGATTTCAGATGACGATTTCTTTCGTGAGTTTAAAGAAGACAATGAAGAATTGAGATTGCAAGTCCAATCTCAAATAACCAAAGAAATTAATGATAGATTTTTACTCAGAGCTGGTTTCCAGTTCGCTTGGAATAATGTGAATCTACAAAGCTCCTTGACTTTTGACGAGTCTACTGATGTTTTATTAGATGCGAACGACAATCTTTCATATAGCAGAATTTGGTCAGAAGCTTTACTTAGCATATCGAGCAAATCAAAAGCGAATATTGGTTTAAATCTGCTATATAATCATTTTAATAATGATTTGTCAATTGAGCCACGTCTTTCGTACTCAATAGATATTTCTAAAGAGCAAACGCTTCAACTTGCATATGGGCTCCACTCGATGATTCAACCTCTCAATGTTATTTTCCATACCACAATAACATCGGAAGAGTTGGAGTATACAAATATTGACTTGGGACTATCTAAGGCGCATCATTTGAATTTATCTCACCAAATGACCTTTCCATCAATTAGCTTGCAAACTAACCTTTACTTTCAATCATTGTCTAGTATTCCTGTTGAATCTTTTTCTTCGAGTTATTCTACTATTAATATAGGTGCTGACTTTATTTCAGATATTCGACCTAACTTAATTAATGAGGGTTCCGGAACCAACTATGGTTTTGAGGTTTTGGCAAGTAAACGTCTTAAAAAGAACTGGTATGCACTTTTGGGCGGGGCGCTGTTTAAGAGTACTTATAAAGGTAGTGATGGCATAGAGCGGAATACAGCTTTTAATACAGGTTTTAGTTATAACATTACGTTTGGTAAGGCATGGTTTCTCAACAAGAAGAAAACCAATAGGGTTTCTGTTGACTGGAATTCTTCATTTGCGGGCGGTAGATATGTTTCGCCAATTGATATTGATTTGTCCAGAGCAATACAAAGAACTGTTAGAAATGAAGATTTAGCCTTCTCAGAACAACTAGGGGGGTACTATCGTACAGATTTAAGATTTGGATACAATTTAAACAGAAAAAAGGTGAACCATAAATTCTATTTTGAACTCCAGAATCTGTTTGGAAATAGAAACCCTCTCAGGAATTTTTATAGTGTCAGAAGCGATGCCGTCAGGATCCAGAATCAGTTGGGATTATTTTTTGATATTTACTATAGAATAGAATTTTAGAATATCTGTTATATGC
>CAYYBR010000247.1:0-6405 GCA_964470035.1 uncultured Saprospiraceae bacterium | reverse complement strand
TCCACCAGGAGTACCTGAATTTTTAGTCACATTCACTCCAGATGTGCTTCCTTGGAGTGCGATTGTAGCCGCTGGCAAGGTGACATCTGAATACTCTTCAAGGTTGACACTACTCACAGCTCCTGTCAAATCTTTCCTCTTTTGTTGGGTAAAACCTACCACAACGACTTCGTCCAGAAGGGCACCTTCTCTTAAGACAATATCAAAGTTGGTCTGATTACCTAAAAGGACTTCCTGTGTCTCAAAACCAGCATAACTGATAATCAAGGCATCAGATTCAGCTGGAACAGCCAAGGAGAAAGATCCATCTATCTCTGTGATGGTTCCTACTACCGTATTCTTCGCCAATATATTGGCGCCAATAAGAACTTCACCGTTGTTATCCGTAACTGTACCAGTTACTATGTTTTGAGCTTGCATCAGCCCAAAAGAGAACAGGGTGAGTAATAAAGTTTGTAAAACTTGCTTCATAACAGTTTTTGTATTTATTAGCAAAAAGTTAAATTCACAGTAAGAGAACGTCTTAATATTCAATAATGTAGTTGTCTTATTTTTCCTAGGTGATCACCTAACTTTCAATTTGACCACACAATGCATCGAATGTAGTAATATTCTCCACATATTTTTGCGAGAATAGAGCTTATTGACATATCTGTCTAAAGCAGCGAGTCATTTTTTTTTTGATACTTCATCTTTATGTCGCTAAAGGACAAGACGATGATATATCTTAATAAAATCTAAACTAACACTTGACAAATATGTTAGTTAATGGCTATAGAGATATTGACTATTTCTTCCCCATGACCACCTTATTCAAAGCTATTCGTTCAGAGAGAACTCTACGTGATATACTTCATCGGTCTTTAGGGTAGATACATTTTTGACAAGGCTATCTAAGTACAGTCTTATCTCTTTTAAGGCTCGATCATTTAGCTCTTCTAACTTTGGCAGGTCATGATCTTTTAGTATACCCTGATATTGATCCATAAAATCATTCTGATATTGTCTCTGTTGATGCTCTAACTGCAGGAGCAAAACCAGGTGCTCTACTTGTTTGGCTTCTACAGAAATATGAGGTTGTGTGCGTTTGCCCTCAAAATCACTGATATCCACACCTCTATCGACCATAGCAAAGAAAGCGTCCTTACAATACAGGGTACTTTCTACAGCTAAATGAGCAAGATCATGAATCTCCATGCCCCTTCTTAGCGCGCTCCATGTAGTTGTCCCATCACTTCTAATGATAGTCATCACAGTACACCCGTTCTTTTTCTTTTGAAATGAAACCTCCATGATCATTTAGTTAATGTATACGTATGGTACGGTATCATTTTTCTTCAAGAGTCCATTCAGCTAAAGCTAACGAAAAAGGAAATCATCTTTGCTAGGAACCATCACTTGAAGAATGACCGAGCAATTCTCGAGCCATATACTCAAACCATAAATTCAAAAATTCGGCAACTTATCTTCATGAGATCTTAAAGAAATGATTTAGAACAATAATATTTCACAAAAACAATTATATTTTTAAATGATATTGAGATACTTTAATCATACTATATCTCATGTTGAATAAAGAGAGACATTCATAGAGATATCATCTTCCATCAAAGATCGCATCATGCTCAGACTTCTATCTATTCATCTTTTATTTTCTCTTCTAGCATAGCACCCGCCTATCATTTTTGATCTACTGTACATCCTACTTAAGGTATAAGTCATATATTTCATATCAGTCACTTGTACATGATAAAAGTAGGACTCATCGGTCTCGGACGCATGGGTAAGATCTATGCAGACATCTTACATCACAACGTCAGTAAAGCCTCACTCGTAGCTGCATGCTCTATCCAACCAAGCGAATTAGATTATGCTCGCTCGATAGGTATCCCTTCTGTTTATAATCAAGTTGATGAGATGCTATCAATAGAAAGTCTCGATGTACTATGGGTAGTGAGCTCCACAGATCAACATGTAGATCACATCATCAAAGGACTAGAAGCTGGTTGTCATGTTTTTTCGGAGAAGCCCCTAGCAACCACAGTTGCTAAATGCTTACAAGTGCATAAAGTGGCGGATCGATATCCTCAACAAAAAGTGATGGTAGGATTCGTAAGAAGGTACGATGAAAGTTATCGATACGCTTATGATAAGGTCCAAAGTGGTGCCATCGGGAAGCCCTTTTTGATCCGAAGTCAAACAGTCGACAAAGACGATGTCAAGGAGTTTCAGATACAATACGCTGGTAAGAGCGGTGGTATCTTTCACGACTACAATATCCATGATATCGATCTTACCAGATGGCTGATGGGCACGGAGTTTAGCTCCGTCTCTGCCTTAGGAGGAGCATACAAGTATCCTTCTTTCGCCGATATGGGTGATGCTGACAACGTAGTTACCAGCTGTGAGCTCTTAGATGGATCATTAGCTGTGATCATAGCAAGTCGGACTGCCATGCATGGCCATGATACTTACACTGAGATCACAGGAACCAAAGGTAGTCTACTCATAGGTCGACCTGCTCAACGCAATCGCGTTGAGATCTATGATGAGTATGGCGCAAGACGTGAATGTCTGAGTGGATATATGGACCGCTTTGACCAAGCCTTCGTGGATATGTCTAAAGACTTCCTAGATATCATCCATCATGACCGAGATGTCAAGATGGATATAACTAATGCTCTTAAGGCGACCGAGGCCGCCACCGCATTTACTACCTCTTTTAGAGAAAAACGTCGAGCTAGGATAGAGCCGATGTAATATCCCCTAACAACACTATAAGCTCTTAGCACGCCAAAAGGAAATCAGATAATAGCCTTCTCGTTACGCTCTTAGTGGTTTGCTTCTATATAATCTAGAATTTTGTTCAATTATACTAATTCATACAGCTTATTATCTTCTAGAACCTAACGCTGGTTTCATCTACGCAGGTGGAGCTTTATATCCCCTAGGTCTTTTCCTCTGGTGATCTAATTATAGAAAAGCGGGAAAAGTTATTAAGATCTTCTTTTTATAAAATCTGCGTTGATACAACTATAAAAACTATCAGTTGGTCTAATGTCTAGTCATAGATAAAGTGGAAGCTTGGCTTTTTGATAGCTTTGATATGCATATCGATTGTACATGCTCCCGACTATAGAAGTTAACATACTCACTTTCTTGATTTTTTTTGGATCTGTGCAGGCCTTGATCCTAGCAGTGGTATTAGTTACTTCGAGAAAATTCAGAAGACACTCAGGCTACTACCTAGCTCTACTTCTTTTTGCATTTGCTTTGATCAATATGACTTCTGGATTCTTTCTTAGCGGGGCTGAAGACAGATATACTATATTACAATATACCCCAACCTTCCTTGTTACGTTGATCCCGGTGAGCTTCTACTTTTTCATTAGGTATTTGGTGTCACCTGATCACCAGTACAAGACATGGGAGTATGCACTATGGATAGCTGTTATCATTGAGTTTATCCATAGACTCTACAGGTTTGGGATATTCATACTGCATGGCGAACAACCGTACTCAGCCAATGTCGCCTATTACTTCTCAAGTAACATTTACGAAAGTATAGCCATCATACAAACACTGTCTATATGCATCTGGGCCATCTACAAACTAAGTGCATATGAAAAACTCTTGTATCAAAACTACGCAGAGGTCGAAGATAAAAGTCTGCGGTGGCTTCGATCGAGCCTTATGGCAGGGCTTCT
Organism: uncultured Saprospiraceae bacterium; assembly: GCA_964470035.1. Lineage (GTDB taxonomy): Bacteria > Bacteroidota > Bacteroidia > Chitinophagales > Saprospiraceae > JAJRXG01. The sequence goes on along the minus strand of CAYYBR010000247.1, from coordinate 2,698 downwards.
ACTCGCTATCGCTTGGTTGATATCGATGATATTCGAGTTGTCAGACTCTTTCCATACTGGACGCTACGTCATACAGTTCGCGGTGCTTGGTTTGACTATATTGATATGCTATATAGGCTATGCTATGATCCTAAGAGATGGACTCGTAGATACTGACATCTTTGGTATCGTCAAGCGATCTCAGACAGCGGCCAATGATGACAAAGATCCTGCTATTTCATCCAGAGCAGCAGAGCATCTAGAGCGCCTAAAAAAGCTCATACAAGAGCGTCAATTATATAAAGATCCAGATCTGAGTATGACGAAACTCGCTTTGATAACAGAACTGAGTAATAGTTATCTATCTCAGATCATCAACCAGTCTCAAGGACAGAATTTTTTTGACTTCATCAATGCTTATCGAGTAGAAGAAGTTAAGTCCCTACTCCACCATCCTGACTATGCACACTATACAATCCTCGGTGTTGCTCAAGAGGCGGGATTCAAGTCCAAGTCTACTTTTAACTCAGTATTCAAGAAGATGACGGGCATGACTCCATCAGATTATAAGAAGTCGCTATCGTAACCCACATCTGGACAAACAGATTGATTATCAACCACTTAACTAGTACAGATAGGTCTAATAGACGTATTCGTACCTATATTATCCGTCCTCGTCCGTTCAATCAAACATACACGGTCGATCATCATGCTCACTTGGGTCATCTTTATAGTACAGAATAAAATACACCGAACATGGAGACAACATTTATGGAGTTTTGGACAAAAGAGGCCATAGGTATCGTATCAGATTACTTCAAATTTGCTACGGCTGCCTTTGTGTTATTCTACGTCATCTTGAAAAAGCCGATGTGGTTTAGAAAGGTACAGAAGAAGCTACCAAAGCTCAGTGACTACGGTAGAGATATCATGTACTCTATGATCAGTGTATCGATCTTTGCAACTGTAGCGATGATGGTTTTTTTCTATGGTGGTGATTACACCTTGAGGTACAATGATATCGAGAAGTATGGATATTTCTATCTCGGTATATCTTGGGTATTGATGTTTTTTGTCCACGACACCTACTTCTACTGGATGCATCGGGCTATGCATCACCCAGTGTTATTCAAGCATGTTCATCTCGTACATCACAAGTCCACTAATCCGTCACCATGGACTGCATATGCCTTCCATCCTTTTGAAGGATTTTTAGAAGCGTTGATCGTACCTATTATCGCATTTACGATCCCTACTTATGGCAACTCACTTGGCTACTTCTTCCTCTTCCAGATCATATACAACGTGTATGGGCATCTAGGTTTTGAGTTATATCCTAAGGGTTTTCACAAGACATGGATCGGTCGGTACATCAATACCTCAGTTGCGCATAATCTCCACCATGACAAGTTTGATGGTAACTATGGCTTATACTTTCTCATCTGGGATCGTTGGTTTGGGACAGTCAGAGAAGATTATGATAAAACCTATGAGATAACAACTAGCGGGAAGGAGACATCTCCTACAACTCCTGTTGCTGCTTAGCTCTCTGTGACTTCATAGATGTACTTCTCTGTGATCATATGCGTTATGATGATATGATTAGATACAATAAGCTCTTACCTTTCCTCCTACTTTCCTTTGTTATCACTTTTCATAGTTGTTCTGAGGAGGAAGAAACGGTCAGATTATCCACGTTTGAAACTGCCTCTGAGGAGATAGACATATCCTACGGCAGTGACCCGCTACAGACCTACGACTTATATCTTCCTGCTAATAGATCTGTCAGCGAGACTGATGTGATCATCTTGGTTCATGGAGGTTCTTGGACTGGGGGTGATAAGGACGACATATTTGGTATCGTCGGCTTACTGCAGACTACCATGCCCGGCTATGCTATCGCTAATATCAACTATCGCCTGACCATAGATCCTGATGCTTTATTCGTAGATCATATAGCAGATGTGGAGTCGGTCGTACTGGATATCGCCAGTCGACATGAAGAGCTCGGTGTGAGCCAGGACATGGTGATGGCAGGAGTAAGTGCAGGAGGACATATGACCCTTCTCTACGCTTACGCAAATAATACAAATGACTACATCAAGGCAGCTGGTAATATCATCGGCCCTACTTTCTTTTTAGATCCTTCTTACACATCAGGTACTAATCCAACATTCCTAGCAACCATAGCTTCGATTACGACATTTACCGGAGTACCTGTTACTGATGAAGAGTACTACGGTCGCGTAAGTCCACTGACTTTTGTTTCGTCCAATACGATCCCTACGATACAGTTTTTAGGAGAAGTAGATCCACTGATCCCCGTCACGCAAGGCACCCTACTACAAGAAGCTCTTAACCAAGCAGGTGTAGCTAATGATCTCATCATCTATGAGGGTGAAGGTCATGGATGGACAGACCTTAATAACTGGACAGATACGGCAGTTAGGTTCAGGGACTTCGTCGAGCAGGTTCTTTAGTTGTATTACGTTTCTAAGTACCTAGGTTGATATGTTCTTGAGTGCTTAGGTTGATAAGTTCTTATGTGCTTACGTTCCTTGGTTCTTGACTGCTTAGGTTGGTATGTTCTTATGTGCTTACGTTCCTTGGTTCTTGACTGCTTGAGTGATTACGTTCTTAGGTCGGTATGTTCTGACGCTAGGAGCTTCGACTCCGCTCAGCGACCATGTTAGTTGATAACTCTCCGAACCTGTTAAAC
>CAYYBR010000246.1:0-6409 GCA_964470035.1 uncultured Saprospiraceae bacterium | reverse complement strand
TTTCATACGTTCTATAAATAGGCTAAAATTAATTGACATGAATAATCTAATTTTCACAGGATTTTTTCTAGCTTTTTTATTACACCTGAATGCCTCAAGCATTACCCTCCCCATCAAAAAAGCTACGATATATGAAAAGGGGGTTACCGTAACTAGAATCGGTGATGTCAAATTAGAAAAAGGAGAACAGACAATTAGAATTACTGATCTGCCCATAGGTATAGATCACAAGTCATTGGATTTATGGTTTTCTGGCAATGCTACAATACTATCTCAGAAATTTGAATTTTCTTACAAAGGCAAAATTAAGAATACTAGTGTTTTAGAAAAGAAAAAAGTTCTGCTTCTGGATAGTCTTGCATATCTCAATATGCTGATGTCTGTCCAGGAGAACGAGAAGGACATCTTAAATAATCATACGGATCCCAGTAAATATGACAGGCCTTATGATTACAAAGAAGTTTTGGAGATTAGAAAGTTATATAAAGAAGAGATGCTGCAAGTGGAAAAGGGTTTAATCGAAATAAGAAAGAAAATAAAGGATGTCAATGAAAAAATCCTTGTCCTTAATGAACAGTTGGAGCGATCAGGGTCACAAGCAAGGAAAAGAGTAGGGGAGTTAATCCTGAAAATTTCTGCACCAGAAGATTATATAGCTGAAGCCGAGATATCATACTTTCATTTAGATGCAGGATGGGTGCCGAGTTATGATTTGAGGGTGAGCTCATTGGACCAACCCTTGCAGATAAATTATAGGGCTGAAGTTCATCAGCATACGGGAGAGGATTGGAGTGATATAAGTCTGAGTTTGTCTACTGCACAGCCTACACGCAATTATAATTTACCTGCATACCCAACATACTACCTTAGCTTTAATAATTACTATAACACCTCGGATCATGTGAGATATTCACTATCTAGTCCTTATATTACTGGGACGATACTCGACGAGTATGGTGAGCCACTTATAGGAGCTAATATTATAATTAAGGGTACTACAGTTGGGACCATTACAGATATCGATGGGAGTTTCTCTATGCCATCAACTGAGAATAATCCGATTTTGCTAATCAACTTTGCTGGCTATGAAACTAGAGAAATTCAGGCGCATGATGGAGTGATGAACATACAACTTCGCGAGGGAGCTATATTGGATGAGGTGGTGGTGACGGGGTATTCTGGTCTCAGTGGGAGTGTCGGCGGAGTCTCGGCTTATAAAAGAAGAAAAAAGCCAACAGTTCCTACCTCGCTGGTAAGGGCTACGACTTCTTATCGCTATGACATAGAGGGTAAACTCTCATTGCCTTCTACAAGTGAGGGTGAAACTGTATTTATAAGAAGCGAAGACGCGAAAAGCAATTATGTCTATCAGGCCTTCCCCAAATTAGAAGATCTAGCATTTCTTACTGCGGAGGTGGAGAATTGGTCAGAGCTGCAAATCTTACCTGGCAGCGCTAATATTTATCTTGACAATAGATATATAGGACAAACGAATATCGATGATACTTATCGGGAGAATGGGGAGAAGATAATCTCATTGGGCCAAGACAGAAGTGTCAGTGTAACCAGAGTACTTGCAAAAAATTATAAAAAACGCAAGTCCCTTGGTAAGAACATCATCGAAAAAAGAAAATGGGAAATAATCGTAGAGAATCAAAGATCAGAAAACATCAAAGTGTTGGTTAAAGATCAATATCCTATTTCTAAGGACAGTGATATAAAAGTTGATTTAAGAGAAGATAGTGGGGCGTCTATGGATAAGGATACGGGGCAGCTAACATGGGAAAAGCACATCAACTCTGGACAGTCCCTAGCAGTAGTATTTGAATATGAAGTCAAGGCTCCCAAAAATAGAAACCTCCTTGTAGAGTAGTTCAGATGAATGGGCAAAATAGATAGGTAAGTACACCTACTATAACCCAAAGAATATAGCAGTACCAAGTCCCGCTAGAAACGCTCCTATAGTTCTGATACCTAAACCATCAGTAAAGAACTTGGCGATAGCATAACCTAGTAAAGATATGATAGTGGCTCCAAGCACGAAGCCTGCATCGTACAAGGCAGTGTTAGATCCAATAGGCATCTCAAATCCATGTGCATAACCATGAAAGTAGCCAGCAAAAATCGCAATAAGAGAAAATCCTACTAGTGTAAGTTCGAACTTACCCCAGAGAAGGATGCCACAGATGGCTATAGAACCTTTGATAACCTCTTCCATAAATGGAAGCTCATCTCCTTTGATGCCAAATACACTTCCGATCACCATAGCGATGATGAAAAGTATGGATGGCAACCATGGTTTTTCATGCATAAAATGATGACCTAGGATTGCTACTCCAAGTATAGCTAGCATATGGTCAACACCAAAGATAGGATGGGTTAATCCATGGACGAAAGCGTTATCTCCAGTTCCATGTGCGGAGAGTATCGCTGGAAATCCAATGAATATGATGAGAAGGGTTGTGAATCGCATGTCATATATAATGCTAAATCAGGAAGATAGTTTGCGGTTGTTATATTGAGATTGACAAAGACTAGATGATTATGAATTTCGAAGATTTACAACAGTATTGCTCTTCTAAGAAGGGTGTAACCGCAGAGTTTCCGTTTGATGAGTCAACTTTGGTCTTTAAGGTCATGGGTAAAGTATTTGCCTTGAGCGGTCTAAACGAAGAAGAGGCTAAGGTAAATCTAAAGTGTGATCCTGATAGAGCAATACAACTGAGAGAAGAGTATCCGGACATTATACCCGGTTACCATATGAATAAAAAACACTGGAATACTATATATCTCGAAAGAGAACTTGCGGAAGGTTTGATAAGAGAGCTGATAGACCACTCGTATGATCTGGTCGTAAAAAAGCTAACAAGAAAAGTAAAAGAAGAACTGGATAGCTTGTGAACTATGCGGAAAAACTCGTCCCACAACCACAAGTATCGGAAGCATTTGGGTTGTTGAATGTAAATCCTCTGTTGTTCAAGCCTTCATGCCAATCTATCTCCATGCCTATGAGATATATACCGTGTGCCTTTTCCATCAGTATAGAAAGTCCGTTAAGGTCATATACCTGATCTTTATCTTTAGCAACATCAAAGCCAAGAACATAGGTAAAACCAGAGCATCCACCACCTTTTACTCCTACTCTGATTCCATGAGTTTCGTCTAACCCTTGTTCTTTTTTGATGCGCTGAAGTTGCTTGAGGGCACTATCAGTTATGATCACTGGACTTTTGGCTACTACTTCTGGCATTTGGTGTATTTTGTAGTCTTATACAAAGTTCGGCTAAAATAAGTTCATCTGGGTGATGAATCAAAGTATTTTCGGACAGAAATAAAGTACAGTCAAAGAGTGAAAATAATCGAGATACTGGTCCAATCCGTTGGTTACATCATACCGGCGATAGTTGTATATATATTGATGCGGCAGTTTCTCAGGGGACATCTTGCTACAGAGCAGATGAAGATAAGGGCATCGCAAACTTCCGAAAGTAAGGGGCTTAGGTTGCAAGCTTATGAGCGACTCATCTTGCTTTGTGAGCGCTTAAGATTAGACAGTCTCATGCTTAGGCTCAATGCTAGTGAGATGACTGCTAATCAACTGAAGAGCGCATTGATCATATCGATACAAAAAGAGTTTGAACATAATCTTACACAACAGATATATGTGTCAGGTCAGCTGTGGGAGATGCTGACTTTACTAAGAGATAACCTTATGGCAGCCGTGGCAGGTGCACATGAACAAGCTAACGATGATAAAGCCAAATTTGAGTCTCTGCTCTTAGAGACTAGTACAACCCTAGACGCTACTCTCTTCCGAAAAGTAAGGGAAGGTATCAGAAAAGAGGTCGAACTATACTTCACATGAGAACCGTAAGCTTTCAAATACTACTTCTCTTTTTTTTAGTTGCATCAGAGGGATGCAAAGTGCTATACGTATCTGAGACTGAAGTAGAATATAAGAACATATCTACTAGCATAGGATCAGAAGATACAGATGTAGAAGCCATTATCGCCCCATACCGAGCGGATATGGATGCCACGATGGAAGAAGTGATCGGTATCCTCGAGGTTGATCTCATAAAAGAAAGACCAGAAAGTAATATGGGTAACTGGTTAGCAGATATCTTTTATGAAGAGGCTAATGCTCTCATCTCTGAGGATCTGGACTTCGCTGTTATGAATCAAGGAGGATTGAGACGAAACACATTAAGCAAAGGGCCGATATCGAGAGGAGAAATATTTGAGCTGATTCCATTTGACAATGTCGTCTCAGTCATAGAAGCAAATGGAAAGGAAGTCATGGTGTTTCTTAATCATATTGCTAAAGGAAAAGGATGGCCAGTAAGCCAACAGATAAAGATGGAAATCAAAGATGGTACTGCTGTAAATGTTAGCATCGATGACCAACCTCTTGATGTGGATCGGATATATAGATTTGCCGTTCCTGACTATGTAGCAGGTGGTGGATCTGGAAGTGATATGCTTAAGACGATGAAGAGAACAGACTACGATGAAATCATCAGGGAGTTGACAATAGTGCACTTGAAGAAAACATATCTAGATGGTGTAACATATCAGCCTGAGATAGAAGGCCGTATCAAAAATTTGGATCATGAATAGAAGAAGATTTTTACAGCGATCTTCTTATGTCGCTGCTATGGGGTTTCTCAATACGCTTCCTAGTAGTGCCATACTTCAAGCTAATGATAGTGTCTTCCATCTTACCATACTTCATACTAATGATGTACATAGTCGGATTGATCCTTTCCCAGAAGATGGCACACGCAATGCTGGTAAAGGCGGAGTGTCTCGACGGAAGTCATTGATAGACCAAGTAAGAGGAGAAGGACAAAAAACCCTGCTTATAGATGCCGGTGACATCTTTCAAGGTACGCCTTACTTTAACCTGTATAAAGGTGAACTGGAGATGAAGTTGATGTCCGAACTTGGATATGATCTAGGTACTATAGGAAATCATGATTTTGACGCGGGTACTGATAACCTTGCCCTTCAGATGCAGCATGCTAACTTTCCTTTGATTATCTCAAACTATGATATCGAGGATACACCACTTTCTGGAAAGATGAAGGATAGTCATGTCTGGGATTTTGGTGAGGTGAAGGTGGGCCTCTATGCGCTCGGAATCGAACTTGACGGATTAGTACCCAAGGCCCTTTATGGTCATACTCGCTATCAAGACCCAATCAAAACCGCTCAGAAGTACGAAGCATATCTTAAGCGTCAACTCGAGTGCGATTATGTCATCTGCCTAAGTCATCTCGGGTATAAATATGATGGACAGAAAGTCTCTGATGTTGTGATCGCTCGAGAGACTCAACATACAGATCTTATCATAGGTGGACATACGCATACCTTTATGTATGAACCCCATATTGAAAAGAACAAACTCGATCGTCCAGTTATGATCAATCAAGTTGGGTTTGCAGGAATTTTGCTTGGAAGGATTGATCTCTATTTTGAGAAAGGCAGTAGACGAAAAGCCCAGCAGGGTACGGCTCTTAGTGTTTTGTCAACTTAATCTTACTGATAAAAGCTTGATTATCAGTCTCTTTTATTACAACTTGATTAAGAATCAAGCGATTACGATATGAATTGCTATTTAATATGTATAATGTTGATAACCAACCAGTTACATAAACACATTATGTTAAATTAAATGTGAAACTTCTTCTGAGTTTAGACTCTTAATGTTGAGATAATTTCCATCTTTGTGAGGAGCTCGAGTGATATCAGGCCATCCCAAAATTTTTTCTTTTTTCTACTTGCTTGTTAAACCTATAGACCGAAGAGTTTAATGTTAGAGGACCATGTAAAAGTCTGGAATAATTGCCTCAATGAGATAAGCAAAACTATTAATACCCAGAGTTTTAAGACTTGGTTTGAACCAATCAAACCAATCAAGCTTGAAGGCAGTTCTCTTACAATACAAGTACCTAATAATTTCTTTTACGAGTGGCTGGAGGAGAACTACGTTGGTCTTCTCAAGAAAACAATTCGCAATGAGTTAGGACCAACAGGTAAGCTAGAATATCAGATCTTCCTAGATAATCATACTAGTGCTTCTCGCTTTCCACGTCGGCATAACGATCAAAGGTTTTACTCACCAGATCAAATAGCTAATCCTTTTGTCATACCAGGTATCAAGAAACACAAGGTTGACCCACAACTCAATGTTAAGTATAGCTTTGATAACTTCATAGAGGGTGATTGTAATAAGCTTGCGCGGAGTGCTGGTAAAGCTATCGCGAGTAACCCAGGGGGGACGGCATTTAATCCACTTGTTATATACGGTGATGTTGGTCTTGGTAAGACACATCTTGCTCATGCCATAGGTAATGAAGTAGTAGCTAAGTTTCCTACAAAGAATACATTATATATAAGTACTGAG
>CAYYBR010000245.1:0-6482 GCA_964470035.1 uncultured Saprospiraceae bacterium | reverse complement strand
GATCTTAGATAGATAGCTGCTAGTGATCGATGTGCAGGGGCTCCTCTCGTATAGATACTATAAAGCTCTCCGAGGAACTCTGAGTGGTCGGTGATCGCTGCGAAGTCCAGTGGTCGCTGGATGGCGACATGTCCTGTATCAAGGATTTTGATCGTTTCTCCTTTTGCAAATTGGTAAGCCTGATCTGGAGTCGTCCTGATACCTCCAATGTAGGCATCAAGTGACATGCCAGTATGGATGTGAAGATCTCCAAAGTAAGCCTCGTTCATTTCATTTTTAGGGATGGACTCTTCATCGGGATTGCCAGCTATCTTATTTTCTATCGGATTGGGGATGTGATCGAGGATAGGACCTTTTGGGATCAGTGTTCTATATATGAACCAACCAACAATAAGGAGGATGACAATGATGATCAGCCAGATTATTCTACGACGCATAGGGTGAATCTACTGATTAATCAATTGATTGAGAAATCACGACCTACCAGAATCCAACCACTCTTTCTATCAGCCAGAAGCTTGCAAGACTTCCTATGCCATAGATAGTTGCAGTTGATATCCATTTTGGGATCTCATGAAAGAGTTGATTCATCATCTTCACTACTAGTATGACTACTATCACAAAAACTACCTGACCTAATTCTACGCCTAGATTAAATCCAAGAAGGGATAAGACTAGGTCTTGCCTTGGAAGACCTATTTCCGAAAGGGCACCGGCAAAACCAAAGCCATGTAGTAAACCAAAACTTAGAGCTACGACCCACGGATATTTAGATGTATAAACTTCCTGACCTCTCTGATGATTTATAATTTCTACCGCAAGAAAGATGATACTAAGTGCTATGATAGCTTCTACTGGTGGACCTGGTAATGATAGCCAACCAAGGGTGCTTGCAGCAAGGGTGATACTATGTGCGATGGTAAAAGCTGTGATGGTCTTTATCAACTTGGAGAATCCACGTATCAACCATAAAAGACAGAGAACAAATAAAAGGTGGTCGTAACCAAACCAGATATGTTCAACTCCAAGGATGACAAAATCTTTAACCACCTCACTAAGATTCCTGCTTCCTGCTAAGTAGAAATATGGTCGGTCAGGCCTGATGATAAAGGACTGTGTATCTCCATCTAGTGAGAGGGTAGTCACAAAAACATCCGTGATGGTGTTAGCCAGTCCATCTAGTGATATCCTGCCCTCGTCTATCGGACCATCCACAGCTATAGTCCAAGACTGAATGTAAGCGTCTCCCAAGTCTTGACCCGGATCTCTATGTAAAGTCTTGTGATCAAACTCTATAAGTGGTCGGAGTTTTAAGACACCGGCTTCTATAGCGGGTAATTTCCAGAATATAGAATATGTAGTATCTGAGAGTTGAGTGATCTGTAGCCTTGCAGGCCTTATCTCATGAGCTCTAACCTCAGCTGTTGATAAGAGTAAAAGCCAAAGGCACATACTTGCCACAGCAGATTTATACAGATACTTAGTCACTATGCGCAAACCTATGGTAAAGGATAATCTTCTCATAATTTCCTGTGATTGCAAACCCAAAGAATAACTCTGTGGCTTATTGTTCTGGTTTGCCCAAAGGACATGGATGCGTATATCGTATAGGTTTCATTAGATCATAGTTCAACCATACAGTCGCGGTATGATGTAAGTTGACTATGAAAACCAATAGGGATTTTTCATAAAAAACTTAAGATGTCGGCGAGTTGACAAGCCTCATATTCTTCGATCTTTTACTGTGCTGAGCGATAGCATACTTTTGATAAGTACCTTTAAAACAATCATTTATTAACCATCTGCTGATGACCTAGGTGTCGTCAGTAGACCCAAAGTTTTAGAGGTATGTCTACTTTTTATTTACGACAGTGTAAACATCTTTACTTGTCTCATCTCTTAGTTCTTCTACAAGAGAATCAATCCATCGCCTCTATCGACTTATCCGAGGTTTAAGCACCTTGGACTTACTCAAGTAACCACCAAAAAATCATAATCATGTTTGTCAACAATCAATCATTAGTGGAAGAAGTCTATCAAGATATTTTTCATGCTATATCATCAAGAGATACTTCGATAGCTAGCTTCATAGAAGAAAAATTTATGGAAGATCATCATATGCGGGATGATCATTTAGGTGATCAATATCTCAATGAGGCCACCGAGCAGCTATATGAGGAGACTGTTGATTCTCTTAAGTATATGATGGATCAACGACCACTAAAGGGCTCTGAAAATGAGCTGCGGTACATGAAATTTTAATCGATGGTTGCGCGCTGACTGAACAAAAATCTAGTATCGTCAGTGCTCGGACTATTCGAGGTTTAGTACATCTTATTGGCATAGGGGTAGGCATCCTAAAGGTCCCATACATCTGTATAGAAAAGCATTACATACTCTTTCTTAACCATTTAATCGGACTATGAAACGTTTACTACAACTATTAATTTGGTGTTCACTTCTCCTCGGAGTACAGCACCTATCTTCTCAGACTTTAGATGACTTCCCAGGGGTACAGTCTGTTATCGATCAGAATAACTGCTGTATGAATCAGGAGGTTATATTTTTTGATGGCGATGTTCAGTTCTTCTACGTGGCCAACAACCCAGACTGTTTTGGACCTGGCGGGCGACTCTTGCTCGTAGATGGAACAGTCTACTGTGAGGATGGCGGTACTGACTGCCGCCAGTTCTATGGACTCACAGGAGGACAATCAATTTTCTCATGTTCAGCTTCTTCGGAAGTTGACCTCTTTGCGTTATTCCCTTTTCTATCGAGTATAGTTGATGTGAATAACTGTCAAGGCGAAGTAATCGAATACTTTCGAAATCAAGATAATAATGAGTTCTTATGCGTTGTGGAAGAGAATACCAGAACATGGTATTACCCTAATGGCGTTATTGCTTGTATCAGTGATGGTTCATTTGACTGTCCAACTGCATACGGTTTCGGCGATATGGAGCTTATCGAGATATTTATCTGCGATGGTACTGGCGGTGGCGGTGACGGAGACGGAGACGGCGATGGCGGAAACGTAGCTGATGCTGTTGGAGCTGTCTACGCGATGACCAATGGTCAGGGACAAGTAGATGGTATCGTACAAGGCCCTAACGCAGTAGTTGCATATGCGCAAGCTGCTGATGGAACACTTACTGAGATAGGATCATTTGCAACTGGAGGTAACGGTGGAGACTTTGATGGCGGTGAAGGACTAGATCCATTGATCTCTGCTTATGCACTTACTAAGACTAATGACAACAGATTTGTACTCGCTGTTAATGCAGGTAGTAATTCAGTAACCGCTATGCAAGTCAATAGTGACTTTTCTCTTTCTGTTACAGACACTGAGTCAACACAGGATATAGGACCTAACTCTATAGCGTATGTGCCATCCCAAACTCCAGGAGTCAATGGTATCGTATATGTAAGTAATATAACAAGACAAGAATTTTTAGCTCTAGGAGAGCCAGGTCATCAAGGAAGTATCGTAGGATACCTTCTGATGGACGATGGTTCGCTTGAGCCTATTGCCAACTCAAGAAGGGAGCTAGCTAATAGACCATCTGCAGTACAAATATCTGCTGATGGTAATTGGTTAGTTGTTGCTTCTATAAATGCTGGTGCATCTGGATTAGGAAGCGCTAACGAAGATGAAATCGTGCTTTATAGCCTTACTGCAAGTGGAGAACTTTCTGCATCACAGTTAGATGGTTCTACGTCAACACTAAGAGGTAATAGTGCTGGAAGAAACCTTCCTTCAGCTATTGGCTTCCAAATCGTACAGGACAACTATGTAGTTGTAACTGAAGCAAGAGAGTTTCAGCCCGATGGCGCGCCACCTGCTTTTCCTGCTCTTCAAGATGGATCAGTTTCTACTTGGCAAATATCTACGGATGGTATGCTGATCCCAGTTGATTTAGATGTTCCTTCCGGTACTAACAATACAGGTCGTACAGCATGCTGGTTAGACTTCTCAGATGACAATACCTTCTTCGTATCTAATGCGATCGAGGCAGGACTTGCTTCATATAGCTTTAACAACGGAGATATAGAACTACTAGATCAAGTAGCTGCCCAGGGTACTGGAGCTACAGGTAATACTACAGATCCAGGCCTTGCTTTCAGTACAACAGAGGGATGGATCGATATGTGGATTTCAGATGATGGACAGTTTCTCTATCAACTTTTTGGACTTAGCGGTGAGGTAGGCGTATATGCCATCAATGGAACTGAGTTAACACTACTTCAAGAAATCGGTGGACTACCAGCGAATAATACACAGGGTATCGTATCAGTTGGTCAGCCATCAGATGGAGATGGAGATATGGCAGGTGGAGGAGATCCAGATGATACCATTTGTGATGTAGATGGCGGTGTGTTATCAGGAGGCCCATTTGAGTTTTGTGTGGGTGATGATATAGCAGATATGATCGGGTCTGATGAGATAGCATTATCAGGTGGTAGAACTGGTCCAGCTGTGTCTGTTCAGTTTGAGTTTGAAGTGTTACAGCCGGCTGATGGTTTCTTTGTTACAGAGCCTTGGGTTGGACTGCATAATGGAAGCTTTGATCTCTTCAACTTTGGAGAGCGAGCTACACCAGGTTTAGAATCACTTGCTGAGGGCGGTAACACTGAGTTGCTTGGTTCAGAATTTGCTCAAGCAGGTCGTCTACAAGCAACTGTAGGTAATGGTGAGGTGCAGTTCATATCTCCAGGAGAAACAATCTCAGGATCGATCGATATACGCAATCCACTAAATTACCGATACGCGTCATTCGCTACGATGATCATACCTTCTAATGACGGCTTCTTTGGAAATGAAGATCCGCTAGAGTTCGAAATCTTTGACGAGAACGGAAACTTCAATGGTCCAATCGAGATCGTACTTACAGGTGCTGATCTATGGGATGCAGGTACTGAGGTCAATAACGCTTCTGGCGCTGCTGGCTTCTCACAAGGATTCGATGGTTCGGGTTCTGGTCCGTCTACAGACGATCCTTCGTCTACAGTAGGTGAGCACCCAGGCTTGGATAACATCATAGGTATTCAGACAGCTGCTGGAACCACTATTGGTTCTAATGGTGGTGGAGCACTCGGTGCTAATGAAGAAATATTAAGAGTAAGAATCACTGTAGGTGAACCAATAAATACTGTTCAGGCAGTTGGCCCTCCTTTTGAGGGTAGCGTCGTAGAAGAGGCACCTGCTGATGATACAGGCTTAGCTACAGCTGTACAGTTCGAGTTTGAAGTGATACAGCCTACTGATGGCTTTTTCGTTACAGAGCCATGGGTTGGACTTCATGATGGAAGCTTTGATCTCTTCAACTTTGGAGAGCGTGCTACACCAGGTTTAGAGTCATTAGCTGAGGGTGGCAACACTGAGTTGCTCGGTTCAGAGTTTGCTCAAGCAGGTCGCCTACAAGCAACAGTAGGTAATGGTGAGGTACAATTTATATCACCAGGAGAAACGATCTCTGGATCGATCGATATACGCAACCCACTAAATTACAGATACGCATCGTTCGCTACGATGATCATACCTTCTAATGACGGCTTCTTTGGAAATGAAAATCCACTTGAGTTTGAAGTCTTCGACGAAAATGGAAACTTCAATGGTCCAATCGAGATCGTACTTACTGGTGCTGATCTATGGGATGCAGGCACCGAGGTGAATAACGCTTCAGGCGCTGCTGGCTTCTCACAAGGATTCGATGGTTCAGGCTCTGGCCCGTCTACAGACGATCCTTCATCAACAATAGGTGAGCACCCAGGCTTGGAAAATATCATAGGAATTCAGACTGCTGCTGGAACCACTATTGGTTCTAATGGTGGCGGTGCACTTGATCCTGACGAACCAATACTGCGTGTAAGAATCACAGTAGGTCAACCAATTAATACGGTTCAGGCAGTTGGTCCTCCATTTGAGGGTAGCGTAGTGGAAGAAGAGGATACTGATGATGACTCCATGGCTGCTGTACAGTTTGAATTTGAAGTAATGCAGCCTACTGATGGTTTCTTTGTTACAGAGCCTTGGGTTGGTCTTCATGACGGAAGCTTTGATCTCTTCAACTTCGGAGAGCGTGCTACTCCAGGATTAGAGTCACTAGCTGAAGGTGGTAACACTGAGTTGCTTGGTTCAGAATTTGCTCAAGCAGGTCGCCTACAGTCAACTGTCGGCAATGGTCAGGTACAGTTCATATCACCAGGAGAAACGATCTCAGGATCGATCGATGTGCGTAATCCTCTAAATTACCGATATGCATCGTTCGCTACGATGATCATACCTTCTAATGACGGCTTCTTTGGAAATGAAAATCCGCTTGAGTTCGAAATCTTTGACGAGAACGGAAACTTCAATGGTCCAATCGAGGTCGTACTTACGGGTGCTGATCTATGGGATGCAGGCACTGAGGTCAATAACGCTTCTGGCGCTGCTGGCTTCTCACAAGGATTCGATGGTTCAGGTTCTGGCCCGTCTACAG
>CAYYBR010000244.1:0-6492 GCA_964470035.1 uncultured Saprospiraceae bacterium | reverse complement strand
TAATAATCCTTGCATGGCGATGATGCCGTCTAGATGATAAGTTTTAGACCAGTATGGCTCATAGTTGATCGAAGAATCCACCTCGCGATATTCGCCTAATAAGGATTTGCCGAGTTGTCTTCCCCAAGGACCAGTTAATAAGCCAGCACCCGGAGTTGCAACTGCTATATTAGGAGAAAGAAGTATAAGGCCTGCTAGGTCTTTATCGGCTGCTGCAAGATACATCGCCAAGGTTCCTCCAGTGGAACAGCCGATTAGTATGACCTTTTCACCTATGACTTTCCCGATCGCTATGGCCTCTTTTGCCTCGTTGATTAGATCTGAAGGAGTAAGGTTTTTCATAGCTTGTTTACCACTTATACCATGTTCTGGCAGTCGTGGTAGATAGAGATTGGCATCTAAACTATCACCAAGATTGATGTGCATCGGATACCCTTCACCTTGACTTGCAGAGAAGCCATGTAAGTAGACAAGACTATACGGTGTGCGCTGTTGACTAGAGTCTGCCCATACGATTCGTGCTTCATTATCTTCTTTTAGATATTGAACTACAGCCTCTTCATTTGCTATAGAGTTTTCTAATTCCTCTATTTGAAAAGACTTTTGACTTGGTAGGTTGTCAACTACTTCAAAGTCAGGTTGAGGGCCAAGAAAGAATCCTAGAGATAAGACAACAAGGATTACACCTAGCACCTTGAAAAGCTTCGTCATACGAATTAAGATATTTACGAAAGTGGATTAAGCGAAAGATTTTGAAACCACTAACTGCTTGCCTCCATGACTATAATCATAAAAGCCCTCACCAGATTTACGGCCAAGTTTTCCAGCAGTAACCATCTTTATCAAAAGTGGTGATGGGGCATAGCGTTGATCGCCAAGACCGTCTTGTAAAACTCTGCATATATTAAGACAAACATCCAAGCCCACGAAGTCCGCTAACTGAAGAGGTCCCATAGGATGAGCCATGCCTAGCATCATAACTGTATCGATCTCTCTTACGCCGGCTACGCCCTGCTGAAGAGTGGATATAGCTTCATTGATCATCGGCATCAATATTCTGTTAGCTACAAATCCTGGGAAGTCATTAGCCTCCACGGGCACCTTGTTGATACTCATGGTGAGATCCACTATAGCTTTGGTGGTATCGTCAGAAGTAGAATACCCTCTGATAATCTCTACCAGTTTCATGATGGGTACGGGATTAAAAAAATGCATACCGATAACTTTCTCGGGACGTGAAGTCGCAGTAGCAATCTTAGTGATGGATATGCTAGATGTATTAGATGCAAGGATGGCGTCAGGGGGAGCAGCCTGATCTATCTGTCCAAATATCTTGAGTTTTAGTCCTTCGTTTTCGGTAGCTGCTTCTACAACAAGATCGGCATCTTTGACGCCCTCCCCGATATCTGTAAATGTTTTGATATTACCCAGTACCTCTTTGACCCTACTCTCTTGAATGATCTCTTTTTTGACCATCCTAAGCAGGTTCTTTTCTATGGTAGTGATGGCTTTTTCTAAAGCCTCTGAAGAGATATCTATGAGATGAACTGCATAGTTTTTTTGAGCGAAGATATGGGCGATGCCGTTACCCATAGTGCCGGCACCAATAACTGATATATTATTCATGTGGTGATTTTAACAGGCCAAAGTTACCTGATAGTATGTACTCTGGGCAAGACATTAATGAATCTATCTTGAGAATGTCCTTATTACATCAACTTTCGAAGGTAGTCATGGCTTTCTCTCAGGGCTTGGATTCTACTCTCTAAGCTCTCTTCATATTCTCTGTCTTCAACTTCTACACAGATAGCTCCGTCATAGTCTACCTCTCTAAGCGCAGTGAAAAAATCCGCCCAATCAACATCACCTCGTCCAGGGATTTTGGGTGTGTGCCATAGATTAGGATGTGCAAATATGCCATGACGCTCTATCTCTTCTTTATCAATGGTGGCATCTTTGGCATGAACATGATGTAGCCTTGATGCATAGTTACGGATAGGCAGAGAGGTATCCATGTGTTGGATGATCATGTGTGAAGGGTCATAGTTCAATCCAAAATTTGGACTAGGTATCTGCTTCCAAGCTTTATCCCATATGGCTGGGGTAGTGAACAAGTTCAGACCGCCAGGCCACTCATCCTTTGTGAATCTCATTGGACAGTTTTCGATTCCAATCTTGATACCAAAAGCATCAGCATGTCCGATGATCTCATTCCAGATTTGTAAGAAATCAGGCCAGTTATCATCGATGGTTTTGTTCTTGTCCCTTCCTATGAAGGTATTAACAACAGGTATATCTAACCTAGTTGCGGCTCTTATCAAGGCCTTGATATGATCCTTATATACCGTGCGCTCAGCAGGGTCAGGCGATAAAGGGTTGGGATAGTACCCAAGACCACTTATACTCACTTCATAAGTCTGGCATAGATTCTTTATCTCTTTTATTCGATCACTGGTAAGAGTAGTAATGTCTATATGTGAGACTCCTGCATACCGTCTCTCAGCTTTTCCCGGCGGCCAGCACATGACTTCCACACAGTCATATCCTATCTCAGAGGCAGTCTTAAGGACTTCCTCTAATGATAGATGAGGTAATATGGCAGTTACAAAACCGAGCTGCATAGAGCTTTATAACTTTCTCAGTTCTTTCTTTAAGATTTTACCTGTAGCACTCATCGGAAGTGCATCTATAAACTCGACAACCCGCGGATATTTGTAAGCCGCCAGCCTATCTTTTGTATATGATATAAGATCATCTTCTTGAAGCGAAGACCCTTCCTCAAGCACTACATATGCCTTTATTTCTTCGCCCATCTTATCGTCGGGGATGCCGATAACAGCTACGAGGGAGACTTCATCATGCTTGATCATGACCTCTTCTACTTCTCTAGGATATACATTCAAGCCACCTCGGATAATCATATCTTTCGTTCGATCTACGATAAAGTAGAACCCATCTTCATCCTTTATAGCTACATCTCCTGAGTGCAACCATCCATCGGTGATCGTCTTGGCATTAGCCTCAGGTCTTTTATAATAGCCTTTCATCACATTGTGTCCTCGATACCATAGCTCACCTTTTTCTCCTAGCGGTACTTCTTGGCCATCATCATCGACAAGTTTGACTTCTACTCCCCATACCTCAGTACCTATAGACCCGGGCTTAGATCCTACATCTGCTTGGTTAAATGTAACGACTGGTGATCCCTCTGACATGCCGTAGCCCTCTAGTATGTCTACTCCAAATCTTTCCTTAAAGTCTTTAAGTACTTGTACAGGAAGAGCAGCGCCTCCCGAAGCAGCAACTCGCATGTTACGAGCTATCTTATCGTAGTCAAACTTTGGATCCTTGTAACTGAGTAGTCCCCAGTACATAGTAGGTACACCTGCAAATATGCT
This sequence comes from uncultured Saprospiraceae bacterium, assembly GCA_964470035.1. GTDB lineage: Bacteria > Bacteroidota > Bacteroidia > Chitinophagales > Saprospiraceae > JAJRXG01. The sequence goes on along the minus strand of CAYYBR010000244.1, from coordinate 3,094 downwards.
GATCTCATGTTTTTGCAATAGTCCGAAGACTGCCTCTGCATCAAAGCGCGGCAGTAGTATAGAGTGACCGCCCGCATAAGCCATGGCATTCATCAGACAAGTCATAGCAAATATGTGGAAGAGGGGCAGGACGATAAGAGTCTTATCATCTGAGTTCATCGAAAAGAGATCTTTGCAGATCCCAGCATTGATCAGTAGCCCAGAGTGAGTTAACTCTGCACCCTTTGGTTTTCCAGTTGTACCAGAAGTATATATGATAACAGCTGTGTCATCAGCGCTTGTCCTGACTGTTTCGAATGTTGGGGCTTGACCACCCATCAGCATACCCAGTGTCTGAGTGCCTTCGATCGGAGATGGATCTGTTGGTTTTGGTGTGATCATGTAAAACTGCTCGCACTTTTCAGCCTTCTGAAACCCAGCATAGCCCATCTTACCCATAGGAAGATCAGGTGATCCCACAAAGCAGAAGTATGCCTTGGCATCGCTATCACTGAGGTGATAAGCTATCTCATCTTCTTTGAGAAGAACACTCAGCGGCACTACTGTCGCTCCTGCTTTTAGCACACCAAAATAGATGATCGGAAAGTAGGGTAGGTTAAAGCAACTCAACGCCACTTTGTCGCCAGGTCGGATACCTTTTGCTACCAATCCATTAGCTACTTGATTGGCAGCAGCATTCACCTGAGCAAAGGACAAAGTAGTGTCCATAAATGTATAAGCAGACTTATTACCATGCTTGAAGGCAGACGCTTCGAGGAGTACAGATAGGTTTAACATTCGACGATTCTTATAGTTATTAGATGGCTAGCAAGATAATTAAGTCGTTGTATCTACCTATCATATTTATTGACAGATAGTATCAGCTACTTGCGATATGTCGCCATATTTCCTCTCGATCTGTTGGATGAAAATGCTGATATGATTGTTGATTGCTGAACCAAGTTATCTGACGCTTGGCATAGTTGCGAGTGTGTTGTTTTATCTTTTTGATGGCCTCATCTAGCGTCCACTCACCATTGAGATATTTGAATAGTTCTTTATATCCGACGGTATCAAGACTTCTTTGCTGCTGATAGGGTATAAGTGACTGAACCTCTTCAAGCAAACCATCGTTCATCATCCTATCCACACGTTGATTAATCTTGTCATAAAGTAGTGACCGATCCATCTGTAGGGCGATGAGCAGATGTTGCCATTGCCGTTCTACTTTTTCTTTTTTTCGAAAACTGCTGAATGCTTGGCCACTGCTCCGAGTGATCGATAGTGCACGTATCAATCGCTGAGGATTATGAAGATCGACTTCGTCATAGTAGATAGGATCAACCTTTTTTAATTCTTCTTGAAGTGTCTCTATACCTTCACTTTCGTAAATGTTTTGAAGCTCTTCCGCCACACCTGTCGCCACATCGGGAAACTCATCTACTCCTTCTATAAGCCCTTTGAGGTATAATCCTGTCCCTCCAGCAACTATAACGTCGTCACTATACCTGTGCAACTTCGCGATAACATCTAGGGCTTCTTTAACATACTGTCCAGCACTATAAGATGTTGTGACAGAGCGATGACCGATGAGGTGGTGCTTTATCTGATCGAGCTCTTCAGAAGAAGGCTTAGCAGTACCGATATGCATTTCTTCATATACCTGTCTACTATCTGCAGATACAATCTCACAGTTTAATTTTTTTGCCAGATATATCGCGGTGCTTGTCTTCCCACTTGCAGTGGGGCCACCTAAAACTATAACTCTCTTTTTTCGACTAGAAATATCGTTAGCTTTAAAGCGTAAATATATGTTATGATAAGAGTCAGCCTGCTGTTTATTACGATCCTTTTAATAGGATGCCAAGACCAACCTTCTTCCTCATCAAGTGAATCATCCAGTTCTCCTAAGGCTAAAGCCGATTATGCGATTGCCATACATGGAGGTGCAGGGACTATCTTAAAGAAGAATATGACACCTGAGCGTGAGAAGTCGTATCGAGCAGCTCTTGACAGTGCATTGACTATAGGAGAAAACATTTTGTCAGATGGCGGCTCTGCCTTGGATGCTGTTGAGCAAACTATTCATTATCTAGAAGATAACCCCCTTTTCAATGCTGGGAAAGGGGCGGTCTTTACCCACGAATTAAAAAATGAACTAGATGCGTCGATCATGCAGGGTTCGGATCAGAATGCCGGTGCAGTCGGAGGACTAAGTACCGTACGTCATCCTATCAGTGCGGCTCGTGCAGTGATGGAGAACTCTGAGCATGTACTCTTAACTGGTGCTGGTGCCGAGGCATTTTCCAGGACACAAGGGTTAGAGGTAGTGGACCCCTCTTTTTTTAAGACGGAAAGAAGATGGAACAGCATACTGAGAGTTTTGGCTGAGGATAAAGAGAAGACCGAACTATCCGAGACAGATGAGTCGGGCGATAAAAAGCATGGCACAGTAGGATGTGTAGCGCTTGATAGAGCCGGTAATCTAGTCGCAGGCACTTCGACAGGAGGCATGACTAATAAGAGATACAATCGCTTCGGAGATGTACCGATTATAGGAGCTGGTACTTATGCAGACAATGCCACATGTGCCGTAAGTTGCACAGGACATGGCGAGTACTTCATCCGATATGCCGTAGCACATGATGTTCATGCACGTATGTTATATCTTGATGAATCACTTCAACAAGCGGCAGGCCATGTCATTAATACAACATTGGTAGAGAAAGGGGGTAGTGGAGGCCTCATATCGGTTGATCACTTAGGCAATGTCTCTCTTCCTTTTAATTCTGCTGGCATGTATCGAGGCTACGCCAAACCTGGTGAGCGTATGATCGCTATTTATGATGATGAGGATACACCTTAGGCTGTAGAGTAGCTGTTATCATTCTTCTTGATAAAAATGGCAAGGATTAGTGAAAGAATGATATTCATGACAGCGGATATTAAGAAATTCATAGGTAGCTGAGAGAATGCGTATGGAGCTTCAGGCACCATAGATTCTCCACTTTCGTATTGTTCTCTAACCTTATCCAATTCCTCTTGAACCTGTGCTTCACTAGCTCCACCGAGCTCTGCTCCCCATCGAATGCCAGCTTCAGCTGCACTTATGGAA
>CAYYBR010000243.1:0-6499 GCA_964470035.1 uncultured Saprospiraceae bacterium | reverse complement strand
GTGTACACTATGACTATGATGCCTAAGAATAATATCGTCGTCCATAAGGACCAACCAAGTATCACTGAGAGGATGATAGCGGGTGCATAGATGGTGATGCCGGCGGCAAGACCACGCCCTAATAAAAATAGAAAGGCAGTGAGCATCCTTACTCTTACATCAAACCGCTGCTCGAGATACTCATATGCTGTATATACCTTGAGCCTATAATAGATAGGCAAAACAAAGACACAAAGAAGTACCATTGCTATCGGCAGCCCAAAATAGAACTGTGCAAAACCCATCCCATCATCGAAGGCTTGTCCAGGAGTACTTAGAAAGGTGATGGCGCTGGCTTGAGTTGCCATAATCGATAGGCCTATAGTATACCACTTCAGTTCTCTATCACCTAGGATAAAGCTTTCAGTGATCTTGACACCACGTGTCTTCCAAAGTCCATAAAACACTATAAATGCTAGGGTGCCTAGCATGACGATCCAATCCATAGTGCTCATCTAGTAATTGATATAGTTGATAGTTAGAGTATTATAGCTGAGGATAAGGACTAAGTTTTCTTCTCTATGCATCTGAGGGGTTAGGAGAACGCAACTGTCATCGCATAAAAACTCAGGATTAGAACTACGTGAAGTACTAACACAAAGGTATATAGCTTACTCCATGAGCTCATAATCGGTGGTCGGTCTTGAGTATTAGATTCTTTATTATTCATGGCCGCCGCTAGAGGTAGAATTATCAGTAGCAGGAGCTTTCCCTATGGACAACATGTTAGCGAATAAGCGAAATGCACCTGGCACACCCGCCGGCAACTCTCTGAAGTATGAGTAGCCCGTATAGATATAGTGACCTTTTCCTACGTCAGCGACAAGCATACCGCCAAGTCTTGATGGTTCATCTTTGTCATGACAAGAAATAGGAGTTTCGTATCTCTCATCCCAGTTGTTAGAAAAGTATAATCCACGCTCCTGTACCCATCCTTCAAAGTCTTTTGAGGTAATTTTATTAGGATAATTCAGTACAGGATGATCGGGTTGTTCAAAGGTTACGGGAGCTAATTCATCAGTAACTCGCTCTCGAGATAGCTCCATCGGATAGGGTGCTATATCATCTCCCTTGATACGTCGACTGGTAGTGTACTGAACGATGAGTGTGCCTCCTTTATTCATAAAATCCATGAGTACGTCTTTTTTGAGGAAAAGATCTTTATGGACATTATAGGCTCTTATGCCGAGCACGACTACATCATATGCTCCGAGGTTTTTAGAGTTAATATCACCAACTTCTATATCCCTGATATCAAATCCGATCTGACGTAAGCTACTGGCAACTTTGTCTCCCGCTCCAGCTACGTATGCGATCTTGCCTTGTGCTGGTGCTAAATCTATCTTTTCAACTTTGGCTTGTGAAGACTGGATGATGATCTGGTCAGGGATGTGATCGTAGACTATCTCTGTGACAACTTTGTCATGAATCATGCCATCAGCACTAGTCAATATTGGACTAATAACACCTGAGCTAGAACCTGATGGTCCTCTTACCTCAAATGTTACACTTTGAGAGCCGCCTCGATATTTCATATGTATGTCCATATTAGCCGGAGTGACCGTCCAACCATCAGGACAATCTAGGCTGAGCGTACCTCTTAGGTCATCTTTGTATGTCTTGAGGTCTACTGTCACTTTTCTAGATGAAGCTCCAGAGAAGATATAGACAGGATCCGCAAAACTCAGTGATACATCTGGTACTACATGCACAGGCTTATATACTTCACCATCTACAGGGTCAGTAAACTTATGTATGACATCTCTGTCTATAGACATCTCTACGCCATCTATCACTAAGTCAAAACTAGCGCGATAGACAGCAGGGGAGACAGGTTTATTGATCATAAGAGGGTCTCCCACATGATACATACCAAGAGAGCCTTTTTTGTTCAGCCAGTATGGATTACTATAAGATTGAAACTTTGATACAGAGAGGTTTATCTCTGTTATGTATGCTGCATTAGCTTGTAAGGTGGTATCTCCATGTACTATCATCCCATCGCTTACATGAATCTTAGACAGATGGATCGGATAATCGCTGCGGTTAGTCGCTTCGACTCTTAAGGTGCTATTATCTCCATGTACAAGCTTGCTTTGCTCCGACCTAACTTCTAGATAAAGTCCAGAACAAGCCTGTATTAGATCCTTTACTTCTTGTTGTTTTATAGTTCTCCAGTGGTCGTCACTGATGTTTCCTATAGACTTGTATATATCGACTAAGGCTGGGATGTGAGTGGCAGGCTGAGCATAGTCAAAATCCTCCAAGATGGCGTCGATCTTAGCTCCGATAGCTGCGCCACCTTCAAGTCTCGTCCAGGTAATGTCTATGCCTGATAGTGGATCTTCTTTGCTACTTGGGGAGCTTCCTTTGATGAGTTCTACATATTCTATCTCAGTACCTCTGGTGCCTGTCGACCCAAAGCCTTGACTCTTGTGCATAGACCTACTTCTTGCGGCTATCTCTGTATTAGAGATGCCGTGAGTCGGGTAGTATACGCCGGCGTCTACTGCATACAAGTTTGATTTGTCCGCTTTCGCAAATTGATCTCTTCCACCATAGAACCACCATGATGTATTGAAGAATACTCTTTCTGGTTGCCAAGGATCTAGTTGTGGTAACCGCTCACGCAGATATGTTTCATCTCCGGCGAGATCAAAAGCTTCCACAGACAGCATGGCTGAACTCGTGTGGTGCCCATGTGTCCTTCCCGGTGTTCTATGGTCAAACCGATTGACAATTATATCTGGTCTGAATGATCGGATAACTTTGATCACATCGTGCATGACTTCATCTTCCTCCCAAAATGCGAGTGTCTCATCTGGGTGTTTAGAGTAGCCAAAATCATTTGCCCTAGTGAAAAACTGCTCGCCTCCATCCACCGATCTGGCTTGTAGTAGTTCGTTAGTCCTTATAAGACCGAGTTGCTCCCAGATTTGAGTGCCTATCAGGTTTTGACCGCCATCTCCGCGTGTAAGAGAAAGATATGCGGTCCTGACCTTTCTTTCATTAGCAAAGTAGGAGATCATCCTTGTGTTCTCGTCATCGGGATGAGCTGCTATATACAGGACCGTGCCAACTGTATTGAGCTTCTGTAGTGCATTGTATATATCTGCACTACTCATATCCTTTGGTCGTTGAGATATAGCTTGGTTAGGCAGGCAGAGACTTACGATGATGGAGATGATGAGTAATCTAGTATTCATGGATGTCTACTTTAGATAAAGATTAATACCTAAGCTTTACTGGCTTCTGGCATCTGGCAGTCTTCTTCTGGCTTTTTCCCACATAAGGAACATTCGCCGATTTGATTTTTAATCATGGGGTTATTAGTCGCACAAGTACCTCTAAACTCCTTGCCGGTAACTATATGTCTGATGTTAATCATAACAAATGAGATGCTGAAGACAGCAAATACAATCAATAGTGTAGATAAAAATGTACCCATAGTGCATAAATGTAACGCAAAAGTATCCTTATAAGTTGAATAGATCTAGCACCTTTACATATTAACTTTACTTTAGATATTTGCTCACATAACATACTTGCAGGCTGTGACTTTAGAAGAAAAGAAAGAAGCATTTGGACGACTACTTAAGATCATGGACGAGCTTCGTGAAGGATGTCCATGGGATCGCAAACAAACGATGCAGACTTTGGCCTCTCTGACCGTAGAAGAGACCTACGAATTAGTAGACGCTATCGAGGAGGACAATATGAAAGATGTAAAAGAAGAGCTAGGCGATCTGCTGTTGCATCTGGTTTTCTATGCGAAGATAGGTGATGAAAAAGGCGCCTTCGATATAGGTGATGCTCTACATGCAGTATGTGATAAGCTGGTTAGAAGGCATCCGCACATTTACGGAAGTGTAGATGTTAAAGATGATGAAGAAGTGAAGAAGAACTGGGAGCGCATCAAGATGTCTGAAGGAAAGAGGTCTGTCCTGCAAGGAGTGCCTAATGCACTGCCGGCTCTTATCAAAGCACAACGCATGCAAGAGAAGGCCGCCCAAGTCGGATTTGAATGGGATAATATAGAGGACGTCTGGAAAAAAGTCGAAGAAGAGATAGGAGAGTTTAATGAAAGCATCGAAGAGCAAGACCAAGAAAAGATGACACAAGAGTTTGGCGATGTTATATTCGCCTTTATCAATTATGCGAGACATCTAGGTATCGATGCTAACCGAGCATTAGATCTGACTAATCGAAAGTTTAAGTCACGGATAGAGTATATCGAGTCAACTAGTGCCAAACCACTTTCTGATATGAGTCTTCAGGAGATGGATGTACTCTGGGATGAAGCGAAGACTATGGAGTGAGATCGAAACAAACTCTTGGATACTGTTTTTAGAACAGAGAGATCTTGTCCTCTAGTCCTACTCAATAGAGGTTTGTATTTCACTCGTCATCACCAACAGTCTTCAGATGGTTGCCTCTCTCCAGTGTTTTTATGACATGTCGATTAGCATCGGTTTTATCTAATATATATGCAATCGCAGGGTCAGGATTTAAGTCAACACCACATGTGAATAGGTCGATCGCCGCATAGTTATATTCTGGCCATGTGTGAATATTCAGATGGCTTTCGGCTATGACTACGGTCCCCGATACGCCTTGTGGGGTGAAGTGATAGAAGAAGGAATTGATAATTGTACAATTGGCAAGCTTAGCGGCGTGTAATAGGATTTCCTCTAGCTTTTGAACATTATTTAAAGTGTCCTTGTCACAATCGTACAAGTCGACAATGGTATGTTTTCCTATGTTGATAATGCGTCTTTTAGAGCTTTACACAATGAGGGATAAACTGACAGTCATCATTGATGATAAGGCCCTCGCCTCTGCGAAATGAAAGGGCAGCTGGGTTGCCATTAACAAGGTATATGCCCGGTTGGTAATATTCTCCATAGTCATCCTTGTAAAGCTCGGCGAATTCTTGATAGATCCTGTCATACTCGCCAAAATCACCACTTGTTGATTCTATCACCTGTGCATTCTCATCTATAATTCGAATGTTTTCACCAAGTCTTCCAAAGACTACCTTTTCCACATATTTGCGACTCTTAAAATCAGATGAATCTAAGGTCGTTTTGAGTAAAATATTCGAGTGATATTGCTCTGAGAGCTTTGCCAAGAATTTCTTTGACTGAAATACTAAACTGTATGCCGGGTTGATAATTTTTAGGAGATCTTGGGTTACAAGGTTATGAAGATCATCAAGCAAATCCGGCTCTTCAAAAACGATATATTCCCATGGGATGAGTTTTAATAGAATATCATATTTCAGAAACTCATCCTCATTTACTTCAACATAAATACCTTCATTAGGCGCAAACTCGATGGCAGGAAAATCTGCATAATTTACTTCTATCCCTTCCTGCTCTGCTATGGTGAGTAAGACCTCGACATTACTCCTGTCTTCTTGATGCCCAAAAGTAGTACCAAGGAGAGAGGCCCCTTGTGTTTTAATATTTAAGTTGTTGAAACTGGCAGATAGAAGATTGAAGAGATCATTGTAGGGTCTGGTAGGAAGCAGGCTATTAAATCCGTCTTGGATTATAACAGTCTCGGGTATCATGGTTGGCATGTCCGCATTGAACTCCAACAATTTTATGGGTAAATCAGTGATCCCTCCTGCAAAATCAAATCTTCCTAAAAGATGTAGGTCGGCATCCTCAAAACTCTTAATTATGAGATCGACAGCGGCTGGCGGAAATCCGAAGTAATTAAAATCTCTCTCCCTGACAATTTTTGCCAGTTGGTCTATCATGATATCATACATTTCTTTAGCAGCCTGAGTGTATTCATCTATCTCCTGCTGGTAAAGAAAAATTCCCTCTGGAACGATGTACTCGTCCTCCAGAAGGAATTCTAACTTATGTTCTGATATTTCTTTTTCAGGTATGCCAGATAACTCTATGAGCCTATCCTCCATAAGACCTTGAAGACTTGCCGCTTCCATAATTTCTCGAAACTGGTTTTCGAGTCGTCGTTTTACGAGCGGTACTTCTCAAAGTAGATCTACCTTGATTTGACTTATTGTAGCTACTTTCTTGGGCATAGGCAGAGCGCACAGTTCCAGAGCTCATAGGTCTGCCCATCATATAGCCGATTAGGCCACCGTATGCAGCTGCTCGAATCGCAGACCTTCCTGGATGGGAAGCTTCTGACAATCTTACTTCATCTATAGTGAATGTATCGATTGTGTTATCTAAAAAACTAACGATGATCCGACTGTCTTCTCTATTTGATATGACTTCTTCATCTGTTATTTTGAACATATCGTCTTCTACCTCTTTTAACTCGACTATGATACCTTGTGTCGGATCTTCAAGAGTTTCTTCTATATAGTCATCACCGCTATCGCCGCCAGTGAAATAACTATATGCTACGAAAATACCTACTGCTCCGTAGAGAATCCATTTTAAAGGAAATGAAGCTTTTTCTTCAGACATAATTAATA
>CAYYBR010000242.1:0-6504 GCA_964470035.1 uncultured Saprospiraceae bacterium | reverse complement strand
GTCATAAATAGAATAAGATAATCTATCAAAATGACCGTGCCCCATTCCTTGTGCGGCATACTTAAAAAGAACACATAGTTCGCTATCACCTTTTCCCGAAGTTCGCATAATCGACAGTCCTCCACTATCACCTTCCGGGCCATCTCTATATGATATAGACTTATGCTTAAATGGCTTGGACATGCCACGCTCTATATCACGTGCCACCTGAAATCCAGCATCATCTAGGATAACTTCACCTTGCTTTCTAGCTATCGAAAGAAGCATAGGGTCTTTTCCAAAATTCTTATAAGCAATATCTACTGCTGCCACTACCTCTCTTGACAGCCATGACATTCCTTTTTGCGCATCGTTAATTGGAAAAAATTGACCCTGGGCATCTGTCTCATACAGCAGTGAATACACCGCCTTATTTAATATCCCTTCTCTATAGGTATATATGCCCAATTCGGGCATAGCTTCATCTAACTCTTTCCCAAAAAGTAAAAAAGGTGTCATAGCATATCGCAAATAATATGGTCCCTCTGTAAAGTGGCCATCTGGCGAAAAAGAATGATCTAACTGCGCTAAGAAGCCCGCTTGCCTAACTCCTTCAGAAACTATATAACCCCCATCATTGTCTACCATAGTTTCATCAAGCTCATGATCTTGAAGTCCATATAACGCGCGGTTGATTAATTCTTCATCCTTCATTACTAACCCAATCATTCCTACTGCAGCGTTGGCCCAAGTGCTGTGATTATGAATGCGGTTAAAGAACTGAGGATTCTCTATAGAGAGAAAATCAGCTAGTGGCCTAAATAGATTAGATTCGATATGTTCTCTTTCTTCGTGAGACAGCGTATCGTAGATACTAGCATAAGCCTGACTGCTGTATACCAACCAATTAGCATCATTCAAACATTGCCAAAATATTTTGCCTGTCGCATATGACCTATTGGTTGGATGAAGAGGTAGAGTGGGAAAAAGCTTGGCGTAGGCCAGAAAGTGCTCTTTGATATAGTTAGCATACTTCTCATCGCCGGTGTATTCATATAGACTTCCAGCCTTTTGCAGTATGAACCAATTTCTCTTGTGTCGTTCATGTGTGTAACCACCTGCCATATCCTTTGGAATTGGCACTATGACTCCTAATTCGATTTCTTCGTTAACTTCTTTCTGAATTCTCGAAAGTGTTTGATCAAAAAGTGGGGCGGATTCAGCACCTTCCCCCATCACGACTTCTGACTGTACGTTCTCTACCGCCTGAGAATCCTCTTGTAGTTCAGATACTACTCCATGCTGAACCTTGCAACTCATCCCAGCAATCAGAATAAGTAAAATGGGTACTACTTGATATATATCGAAAACCTTCAACATATTTAACTACTTACTTCATTCTCATTTTTCTCATTCGTTGATGCTTCCTTATCCCCAGAATATAGCACTTTAATATTTTCCGAACTCCCCACTAATGATTAATAGGTCACTTTCTGCCTAGTCATATGTAAGCATTAACTAGTTATGGATTGCCATATAGCCTCAATTCCAGTGTATGAAATAACACAAGAAAAAACAAATGCCAATAAGAGCCCAACATTCATCAGCATTGATGCTTTATAGGTACCCATTAACTCCTTCTTATTCAAGAGGTAAAAAATACTTGCTATGACAACAGGCAAAACAAAGACATTGAATACTTGTGATAGAATTTGCGCATTGATAGGATTATATCCAAAAACCGGTACCGCAAGACTTATGACACAAGCAACTCCTGTTATTTGCTTAAACTGTCGAGATTTGATATCCAAATTTCCATTTTTAAAATCTGCAATCAATATTGGAGTGATCATCAATATTGGAAAAACGGACGATATTCCAGCCCCCATTACCCCAGCTAAAAATACTGCCACTGCTAGACGTCCTAATATCGGATCTAATACATTGGCCATATCCATAACACTGTTTATCGTAACACTCTTCCCACTTAGCGCAGCAGCTGATATAGCCATGATCGTTCCACTCACAAAGAAAATCAATAGCGCGGCGACGAGAGCATCTTTGCTCTGAGCCTTCATATGCTTTATACCCCAACCCTTCCCCAGCAAGAAAAGAGGTCGAGATAGAAAAGTGGCTGCGGCCATTGTGGTTCCCACAAAAGCTGCCACTAGCATATTCCCTCCAGGCACATCTGGGATCGATGGTATTAGCCCAGACAGTACTTCCTTCGGACTTGGTATAACAATCAGTAGTGAGCATATAAATGAAAATGCCATGACAGCTACAAATACAACAAATACCTTCTCAACTAAGGAAAAGCTCCCTCGCAATAAAACAGTATACAACGTAGAAATCAGGACAATCGCAATAATCAACACAGCTGCATATGTATAAGAACTTATCCCTGGTAATATCCTGGATAAAGCTTCATAAATCGCATTGGCAGTGATGCCTAGTATACCAATCAAGGAATTCCACTGTCCTATGGTTATGCCTATGATAATGATGATGCCTATGACATTTCCATACTTTATATTCTTTTTCATTGCATACAAGGCAGTCTCACCGGTAACTAAGTTATATCGGCCGTAAGCATTCATAAGAATCCACGAAAAGAAACAACTCAATACCAAAACCCACAGCAAATCCATCCCGTGCTCATTGCCAGCAACGATCATAGACGTTACACTTCCAGTTCCGATAGTAAACCCTAGGGCCATAATTCCGGGCCCTATTTTATTAAGAAGACTGTTAAAGTATTTGGTCATTATCACCATTAATGTTGAATAGGGAGCAATTCCGCTCCCTATTCATTGGTATGAAAAAACTATTCGTTTTTTGTTTGTAACCTTTTCTAGCAAATTCCTAGAAAAAGCAATTTTGTGCTATACTGTGAGTACAGCATTACTCTATGGACTAATTAATAACCAGCATTCTGTGTTATAACATTAAAGCTTGCCAAAATCTCCGATATCGGTACTGGAAACAGATGGTATATTGGATCCACAGTCGTGCCTAATTCTGCATTAACAGTATTAGTTCTAACCAAGTCAAACCATCGTTGACCTTCAAACGCCATCTCAAGTCTTCTTTCATCTTGTATAGCTTGTCTGATAGCTGCTGTACTACTCAGCTCTGATGGATCAAGTGGCGCCAATCCCGCTCTAGTTCTAATACCATCAAGAACACCAAGAGACATGCTTGCTGAAGCTCCGGTTTCATTCAGTGCTTCTGCATACAATAACATTACATCAGCAAGTCTAAGTTCTATCCAATCGTGATCTGGACCTCCTGTCTGAGGAAACTTTGGAGAAGCCATCGTCTCTTCATTTATCGTTACTGCTCTTCTGAGATCTCCAGGACTTGCATCAAACGCTGAAATCAAGTCAGGATCAAGAGGAAGTAAAGACTTTGTATCTAAACCTCCTGACCACGACCAAAACTCTGAAAACCCATACTCGTCGACGACAGAGCTCGATACTTGAGTTGCGAATAAGATCTCAGAATTGAGGTCATTGTCCACTCCAAAAATATCAGCAAAGTTATCCTGTAAACTAAATCCTGCTGCTCCAGCACCATTAACTACAGCTGCTAATTCTGAAACTGCGCTGCTAAAGTCTCCGATCTGCATGTATACTTTCCCAAGCATACCTTGAGCTGCTAACCTAGAGGCTCTGCCGTTTACACTCTGAGTTCCTAAAGCCGCTGCTGCAGCTTGCAGATCAGGAATAATCACGCCGTTATAAACTTCAGAAGCTGGTTGCCTCGCAAATACTTCTAAGTCAGTTGTTGAAGGCGACGCCGACAAATTAACTGTCACATCTCCAAATACTCTTACAAGCTTGAAATATGACAAGCCTCTTAAAAACTGGGCCTCACCTATTTCTATAGGATCGGTAGAATTTTCGATAACCGTATTAGCACTTAAAATCGATCGATATAAGGCAGTATAAAATGGTCCGAAAAACTGATCTTCCATATCAACCAAATCTCCATTGAATCTGTCGAATGATGGGAATGGCTCCTCTTCCATTAAGGCATTATCCGCTCTAAAGTCTCCCATCACAGCCATAGGCGTAACGGAACCCAGTTGATAGAAATATGCGGCATTCAGAACTCCAGCAAAATCCGTAAGAGAATTTGAGCTCGCGATATTTGGAGGAGATTGATCCAAATCTTCACAAGAAACTAGAGACAGCAAAGAAATTATAAGAAAAATATTAAATAGTTTCATTTGTCTAATCTTTAGAAGTTAACATTTATACCAGCTGTGAAACTTCTCACCACTGGACTCGCTCCAACTTGTACTCCATAAGTTGTTGGACCTAGGTATCCACTATTAGTGATCTCTACACCTTCAGGATTATAAGATGTGTAGTCAGAACCAACGATGTAAATTAAGTTCGTAGAGGCAAGGTAAACTCTTGCAGAGCCTATGCCTATATCTTCCAACAAACTAGAATCAAAATTATATCCTATTGTCAAGTTTCTTAAAGCGAAGTATGATGCACTTTGGATACCTGAATCCGTTTGTCTTCTATTACCGATGAAGAACTGACCATTATGATCAGCGATACCATCACCTTCAGCATCAAACCCATCTACTAATCTTCCACTCCATTCTGAACCATAGTATAGTGGATCGATATTATACACTTCCCCACCATGTGATCCTTGGAACTGAGTAGAGACATCCAAAGGTCCGAAGCTCACCTGGTTGTTTAATCCCCAATAGAAATCTGGTGTATTCTGTCCTATCTTTACTAGATCACCACCCTCTTCTACAGTACGTGTTCCATCTATAACACCATCACCATTTTGGTCAACTACAAAAGATTCTCCTGTACGATTATTAGGGTGTCTTGTACCATCTTCTAAAAATTCAAATCCTACCTCTTCTATAGTTTCTAATCCCCACATTTCGCCTATTTCACCACCGACATAATTTCTAAATATCGGCCCTCTACCACTTTGCCCATACTGAACACGCGGTAATTCATCTAGACCTCCTAAATTTGTTATTTCATTATTGACTGTTGAAAGATTCGCACTGACATTCCAACGGAAACCTGGCTTATCGATCACAGTAGCTCCAAATTCGAGCTCTAATCCAGAACTCCTAACATCTCCTGAGTTAAGTGCGATGGAAGTCGTTCCTGCTACTTCAGGTACACTTTGATTGATTAATATATCTTCGATGTCAGATGTGTAGTAGTCTACACTTACTCTAAATCGATTTTGCAAAAACCCGAGGTTAGCTCCAAAGTTAGTTTCAGTATTCGTTTGCCATGTAAGATCTGGATTAGCTATGTCGTTAGGGATCAAGAATCCATTACCAAATATGGTGGCTTGCGGATTCAATAAACTCAACGAACCAAAGGCACCCAAGAATGATGTTGTTCCTAAAGATCCTCTACTGACTCTTAGTTTTAAATCACTGAGAACTCCTGGATTAAAGAATGCTTCATTGTGTACATTCCAACCTAAAGAGAATGCTGGAAATATTTCAAACCTATTGTTTACACCAAATCTTGAGTCACCATCTCTGCGTAAAGAGACTGATGCAAGATATCTATTGTCGTAAGCATAATTGATTCTTCCAAAAACACTTCTTCTAGCAATAGTCTCGTCTCTCTCTGTAATTTGAATGTCTGCTGGGTCTAAAATTGCAAAATTTGCAGGTTGACCAAATGGCACATTTGTTCCATTAAGTATAACACCATTGATATAGAAATTCTGAAACTCTAAGCCAACTACTGCTCCGATGTCATGCTTTCCAAGAACCTTATTATAATTTAAAGTAGTCTCACTTAACACTGACGATCTCTTGATATTAGATTCATCTAATGCAGTCTCAGTACTTCGCGCTCTAGAGTCGAATTCTAAACCTCTCCAAAAGAAATCTCTTGTATCTCTAAGATCACCACCAAGAACACTCTTAATATTCAGTCCATCTGCAAGAGTGTATTGCAGATATGCACTTACGTTACCAAAATATGTCCTTTGTGATCTATCAGTGTTATCTAATTTCGTAGCAGGACCTGCATCACCAGAACCTCCTATTCCATTATTAGATCTACCGTAGTGCCAATCTTGCGCTGTATCTCCAGGTTGTAAAGTGAAAATGCTATTATTAAAGGGTGCATCACCTCCTCGATACCCATTGTCAAATGGATCCAAACCTAAGGCTTGAGCTTCCGCATCTAGCTGCTGTACAAAAGCGATAGACGCCTCAGTATGATAAATAGGATGTACACTATACGCTCTTAACAGATCTCTTATATCGTGACCTAGTATGTCGCGATCACCAGAAAATCCATTAAAGGTTATTCCAGCTTTTACTCTGCTACCTAGATTAGCATCCACGTTGAGTCGAGCATTGATTCTTTCATAACCTTGAGTGATCGCTATACCTTCTGTATCCAGATAGCCTATAGAAGCAAAATACCTAACATCATCAGTACCTCCGCCGATGCTGAGATCATGACTCATGGTATATCCAGTCTGAAATAACCAATCTTCTAC
>CAYYBR010000241.1:0-6507 GCA_964470035.1 uncultured Saprospiraceae bacterium | reverse complement strand
TTATACATACTATGTTGTTAGCATGTGCTCTGCTGTTAGTGCTAGGATGTAAGTCTTCAAAATCCAGAGATACCTTAAGGATAGCTGCTGCCTCTAATCAGGCCTTAGTCATGCAAGAGTTGATCTCAGGATGGGAAAAACTGACAGGCTACGATGCTGAATTGATAACTGGATCTACAGGAAAATTGACAGCACAGATTTCTTCTGGTGCTCCATTTGATGTATTTCTTGCTGCTGATCGCATATATGTTGATAGGTTGCTGGCAGATAATAAAATCAAAGATTCGATCTCCACATATGCTTATGGCAAACTCGCCGTCATAGGAGAGAATATCGATGCAGATATCGATGTGCTGATCAGAAAATCAAAAAGGATCGCCATAGCTAACCCTGATATAGCGCCATATGGCAGAGCATCTTTGGCTTTTTTGCGAGAGAATACAGCGTCTGAGGATTGGTCTACAAAATTGGCTTATGCAGAGAATGTAGCTCAGGTACATCAATATGTCTATACAGGTGCAGCTGATATCGGTATAACTGCTTTAGGCTTAATAGAGCTATCTAAACAAAGCGAAAGTGATTTTGATTGGTTGGCTCTAGAAGGATCTTATGAGCCTGTAGAACAACTTCTAACGATCCTTGCATCTACACATCTGATAGAAGAGTCTTCTTCTTTTAGATCATATCTCATGAGTGAGGAAGGGCAATCAGTTCTTATATCTTATGGGTTTATTAGCGCGGCTGATACCCGATAACATGTATACATAAAGATATCTATGTGTTAATACACCGATAACAATGAATATTTATTTTCGGAGTGGATATAGGCCATAAACTGATCACAATTAATTCTATGTCATTGTCACCAGAAGTTTCTATAGTAATCTCCTATCATTACCTTGTGCCTACACATGTTAGGAGTTCTATAGTCTTAAAGTCTCATATAATAATTGCCTGTTAGTCATGCTATCAACACTGCGAAAGAGTAAATACAGATTAGTACTATCTGCTCTCATCTTCACTATAGTAAGTATTCAAAGTGTATATGCCGCTGCTGATGTAGAGTTGGAGGAAGGGCTAAGCTTTGGTGTTTGGGAAGCTTTTCAGATCCTAGGAGCCTTGGCCTTCTTCATATTTGGTATGAAGATGATGAGTGAAGGTATCCAAAGAGCTGCTGGATCTCAGATGAGAAGTGTGCTGAGGTCTATGACCAAGAACAGGTATTTCGGTGTGATAACAGGCTTTTTTATCACGGCCTTAGTGCAATCTTCGTCAGCGACTACTGTGATGACTGTTTCATTTGTGAATGCTGGCCTTCTATCACTGGTAGAATCTGCAGGGGTCATGATGGGTGCGAACATAGGTACAACGATTACTGGATGGGTGGTCTCATTGTTAGGTTTTAAGCTAAAGCTGGCTACCTATTCTATTCCCATTTTTGCTTTTGGACTTCCGATGCTTTTTAGTAAGAAAGGGAAGTTGAAGTATTGGGGTGAGTTTTTAATTGGTTTCGCTATTCTTTTTCTGGGACTCAGCTATCTGAAAGATTCTGTACCAGACCTAAAAAATAATCCGGAAGTACTAAGCTTCCTGGCGAACTTTACCGATTGGGGCTTTTTCTCAAGGCTCTTCTTCGTATTCGTTGGTTCGATAGTTACGATAGTGGTTCAGTCGTCTAGTGCTGCTATGGCTATCACACTTACACTTTGTGCACAAGGGATACTACCATTTGAAGTAGCAGCTGCTATGATATTAGGTGAAAATATAGGTACTACGATAACTGCGGAGCTAGCCTCTCTTGTCGGTAATACAAATGCAAAAAGATCAGCTAGAATTCATTCTATGTTTAACATCATAGGTGTGACCTGGATGGTGATTCTTCTTCCATTTATATTGCCGATCCTATCATCCGTGGTGCAAAACCTATTTGGGATAGCAGATCCTTTCCTAGTGGCAGATGATATGCCGATCGCTCTTTCAGCGTTTCATACTTTCTTTAATTTGACTAATGTCCTGGTACTTCTGCCGTTTGTGCCATGGCTAGTTAAAATGGCGATTAAGACTGTCCCACAGCAAGAAGGAGAAGAAGAACTACAGACACTGCAGTTTATCGATACGAGAAACAAAACTCCAGAACTCGCGACAGCAGAAATACAAAAAGAAGTCGCACGATACGGAGAGATCACTTCTCGTATGCTCGGCTTCTCCAAAAAACTTTTGAATACAACCAAGAAAAAAGAACGAGCACAACTCATCATGAGGCTTAAGAAGTATGAAGAAGTTACGGACAAGTTTGAAGAAGAAATTATAGAATACGCTACAAAGCTTTCAGATCAAGAGATGACACAAGAGACAAGTGTTAGGCTGCGTAGTTTTATGAACATCTGTAATGATCTAGAACGGATAGGTGATATCTTCTATCAAGTTTCTAAAAAGATGGAGTATAAAAATGCCAATATGCTTTACTTCATCCCAGAGCAAAGAGATGGGCTGAACAAGTTGATAGACATAGTAGATATGGCTTTTGAGGAGATGAATAAAAACCTAAATGTTCACTCCTACGATCATATTAGTCTTGAAAGATGTTATGAGTTAGAGGACATGATCAATGTGCAAAGAAATAAGATGCGCACGTACAACGAGAGTATGCTGAAAAAAGAAGAGTACGACCCTAACTCCGCGCTGATATTTACTAACTTATTCTCTTCTATCGAACGCATAGGGGATCACATCGTGAATATAACAGAATCCGCTGCTGGCGAAATCTAGTTGATAGTTAAACTATCGAGATAAGTAGATCAGGTTAATCTTATAACTTCTACATTAGGTTTGGACTTAATGCTGTCTTGATATGTTAAATAGCTTTTTTAATGCCTTAGCAGGGGGCATAGTTGTCTTCAAAGAAAGAAACTTTCGACTGCACGTAGTTGCGGCAATCCTAATTCTAGCTTTGGGAGGGGTAGTCGGTATCAGTCGCGCAGAAACTCTAATTCTTCTTCTCTTGATCGGGGTAGTTTGGTCGGCAGAAGCATTTAATACAGCGATAGAGATTACCTGTGATAAAATCAATCCAGAGTTTGATGATCAGATTAAGGTGATAAAGGACGTCTCAGCTTTTGCAGTTTTAATTTTAGCGTTTGTCTCAGTCATCATTGGAGTTCTTATGTTCTGGCCTTATTTAGTTTGATTTAGAGAGATAATATTGCATTTTAACTATGCGTTTTCTAATTAACCGTTATGAAAACTATCAAAGATCGACTGAGAGTTCTTGATATAGTCTATCTCTTTATACTCGTAGGATACCTGCTCAGTGCTCCTATATCTGTTAATAATCTTTCAGGACAAGATCTACCACATCCTAGTTTTGAGCAATTCGAAGGCTATGCAGTAGAGATACCAGCAGACTCTCTGGCAGTGGGTTATAGACCATATGTAGAGGCCTTGGACCCTATAGATTCGATATCATGGAGTGAGGTGATGGTCCGGGTGAGAAAGACGGAAAAAGACTTTCCTGATGTTAAGTTAAAGGAGGCTTTTGGAGTGCTACTTTATAATGAGATGGTTATCACTGAAGACGGATACTACGACTTTATAATTGCCAGTGACGACGGATCTCGTCTTTGGATTGATGATGATTTGATTATAGACAATGATTATATCCATCCGATGCAAGTGAAGCGAGATACGATCGCACTGTATAAAGGGCGCTATCCGATCAAACTGTGGTATTATCAAGCTATGCATGACAAATATGGATTCATCTTTCAGTCTAGATATGTAGGTCCTCTAGAAGAACAAAAGGCTGAGATGCGAAGATCTATAGTTTGGGATGGAGACATATTGTTCGCTTTTGACCGTGCTGAGCTCAGCCAACAAGGCATAGATAAACTTGATAACCTTTTGGCTCTTTTGGATGGCAGTGAGGATATTGATGAGATCACGATCATGGGGCATACTGATGATATCGGTCCCGTCGGGTATAATGAAGATCTTTCTCATCGAAGAGCGATGTCTATCCTAGCTTATATTGGCCCATACTGTGATAAAAGAGGCATTGCTTATAGTGCAGTTGGATTTGGAGAAATTCAACCAAGAGTTCCTAACAACTCTTCTGAGAATAGAGCTAAGAATCGCCGAGTCGAATTCTTAATTGAGTAAACTAAAGAGACTCTTATCTTCTCAGGCCGCCTCCCAGGGGTGTATCAGGGATGCTATCTGGTACTCTACCTAATATTTGCGGAAGCGAACATGTTTTTAGTCTCGGTAAAACATACTTAGCGAATAATCGACACTCCTCAAGGTGCGGATAACCAGAGAGGATAAACGACCGGATACCCAGATCCATGTATTGCTTAAGTTTGGTGTAAACCTGATCAGGGTCACCGACTATAGCGGCTCCACAGCCGGATCTAGCACGTCCTATACCAGTCCATAGGTGATCTTCTACAAACCCATCATGATCACTTTTGTCGCGCATCTCACTTTGCCTTGATACGCCTAGGGATTTTGCATCAAGAGCACGGTGTCGGATCTCAGTACCTGCGGCTTCGTCGATATTAGACATAAGAGATTTTGCAGCTGCCCGTGCTTGATCTTCAGTCTCGCGTACGATCACATGTACACGTAGTCCGAAGTCTACTTGTCGACCATACTCTGCTGCTTTTTGACTCATAGTAGACATGAGTTCGCTGATCTTAGCTATGGTTTCTGGCCACATCAGATATACGTCACAATGCTCCGCACAAAGATCCACACCAGCAGGAGAGTATCCGCCGAAGTAGAGTAGAGGCCCTCCGTTTTGTTGATATGGTTTGACTGGCTCTGATGGCAGAGAGATATCATAGAAGTCTCCTTTGAATTTTATTTCATCAGTGGTCCAAGCTTGCTTGAGTATATTGATTACCTCTCTAGACCTTTGATAGCGATCAGAAGAAGAGAGATCTGTACCAGGCAGATTAGAAGAAATTATGTTGATTGTTAATCGACCTTTGAGGATGTGGTCTACCGTGGCAATGGCCCTAGCAAGCATAGGAGGATGTATCTCTCCACAGCGCACAGCAGCAAGGAGGTTGATATTTTGAGTTAAGGGAGCAACTCCAGAAACGAACGACCAGGTGTCCTGTCCCACTTGATAAGACGATGGGCAAAGGATGTTGCGATAGCCGAGCTTATCAGCCTCTAAGAGTATCTCCGAAGCATTCGACCAACTACTTCTATAGCGGGGATCATGACTCCCCAGAAACCGATCATCACCATTGCATATCGGAGCAAACCATGAAACCTCCGCCGCATCCAGATTTTTCGACTTAATGATAATCTCTCCTGTATTCATCCATTCTTAATTTCACTCTGGGCTAATATCTGACTTCTTTCTACTGGAATTATATTAAAGCATCACAATGTCAACATTCTTTTAAAAGAAGGCTCTATTATATGTAAGGAATGATTCATCTTTGTTGTACTATAGTGAGCTATCCCGTCGTATGGATGAGTTTGACAACTACTCTGGAAATTCTAATCTACACTATTAGGTGAATTAAAGAATATTTCTGATTGATATTTTTTTGCTATGAACAGAGAAGCAACTCTTAATACATTAGTTGGTGACGTGTATGATGTCCTCGTAATCGGAGGAGGTGCTACAGGATGTGGAATTGCCCTAGATGCCGTATCAAGAGGGTTAAAAACAGCTTTGCTTGAGAAAAGAGACTTTGCTTCAGGTACAAGCTCTAAGTCTACAAAACTTATACACGGCGGGTTAAGATATCTCAAGCAGTTGGACTTCGGTCTTGTCCGAGAATCAGGTCAAGAGAGAGCTAGGGTCCATAGATTGGCTCCTCATCTTAGTCTACCAGAGAAGATGTTATTACCCATAAGAGAAGGAGGATCATTTGGAAAGTTCAGTACTTCGATTGGATTGAAAGTTTATGATCTTATGGCGGGTGTAAGGGGTGATGATCGTAGAAAAATGCTCTCTCGAAAAGATACACTATTAAAGGAGCCGCTACTCGATCCTACAGGCCTCAAGGGTGGTGGGTTTTATGCAGAATATAGAACGGATGATGCACGCTTGACCATAGAGCTTGTTAAAAAAGCAAGGTCTCTAGGAGCATCAGCTCTTAACTATATCGAAGTAAAGGATTTTATCTACTCAGGTAAGACCATAAGTGGTGTAAAAGCTCTTGACACAATTACTGGAGAGACCATAGAAATCAAAGCGAAGAAGGTGGTATCGGCTGCCGGCCCTTGGGTAGATCATCTAAGGAAGATCAATAAGTCTATCAACGAGAAAAGACTTTTCCTGTCAAAAGGAGTACACATAGTTGTGTCTCATGAAAGATTGCCTCTACATCATTCGATATACTTCGATGTGCCCGATGGAAGAATGATTTTTGCAATACCGAGGGGTAAGGTTACTTATATCGGTACGACAGATACGCCTTATGAGGCTAGCTTAGAACGCATAGTTGTGACACAAGCAGACTTGGACTATCTCCTTAAGGCTGT
>CAYYBR010000240.1:0-6510 GCA_964470035.1 uncultured Saprospiraceae bacterium | reverse complement strand
ACTTTATTTCATTAAGAGATTTGCTATACTCCACTACATCATTGAGGTGAAGCCTCATCGCAGCACCTGCGGCTTCCGCATCTTGTTCGACGATATGTGAGACAATTTGCTTATGCTCATCTATGGTCCGTTGAAACCTGACATCACTACACACCTTTAATTCTAGAAAGTTTTTAACTATATCGGGGATAATGATTAGCATAAAAGACTTCAAGGCTCTATTCTTACTTGCCTCTGCTATCCTTAAGTGAAATAGTAAATCCTCTTCTACAGCATGAGCATCTTGAGCTATCTTTTTTTCATAAGCATCTAAAGCCTTATAAATGGATGAGATATCATCAGCTGTGCGCTTGACTGCTGCAAGCTTTGCCGCATTAACTTCTAGTATGACCCTCATCTCTACAAGAGAGTAAAAATCAGCTGGCTCCAATTGTAGAACGTCCGTAATTAGACCTTCTATGGCGGAAATCCCTATACCCGCTACAACTGTACCACTCTGTGGTTGTGTTTTTAGTATGCCGTAAAACTCTAGTTTTTGAATCGCATCTCTAACTGGTCCTCGACTTACACCAAAGAGCTGTGCAAGTCTCCTCTCTGGTGGGAGTTTATCTCCAGGTTTCAGCTCACCTGAAGTAATCAAACTCCTGATCTGAGTAATGATTTTGTCAACGGGTCGCTCTACGATAATCTTCTGGAAGTTATCGATCATAGTTTAGTAGTTAGTTGTTACTTTTCTTAGTAATTGGTATGCCAAAGTGGTCAACCAAAACTAGGGAAAGAAATTTATCTTTCAAATAATGCTTCTTAAGAACAGGTAAAAACCAAAATATAAATCTCTCAATAGGTTTTCACACCCTGAGTAAAAGAAGATAGCCTTTGAGATAAATATTTGATAATCAATAAGTTATGAAATATAACAATTTCATCAACATCTAGCAAATTGCTGTCGATACATTTCAGTATATGTATGATGAGAGACATTAAGATCAAAAATTCTATATAAATTGGTTGACCAATAATGATGACAAGCTCAATGGACACAGAAAAACTGTCTGCTGAAAATTCTCAAGACAGAGTACTTGTGAGCTGATAAACTACTCTACTATCAACATTTACGTAAGTGATCAGACAGATGATAAAAGGAAGCTGCTAGATGAAGATCATTAGTTGCCAGGGTAGACAAATTTTAAAGCCGAAGATCTCTGCAGCAGCAACACAACCACTTGTACCTTGTCATCTTTTAGGAGAGCCCGATTAAAATTGAAAAAGAAATATGAATAAAAATATCGTTACCATCAAAAGTATCATCACTGTAATATTTGGCTTAAGCCTATGCTTCATAGCATGTAAGGAGCAAGCCAATTCATCAACCGACCAAAAGAATAAAGAGGTATATCCGAATGACATCATACCCTTTTTTGAACATTGGAATCTCATATTAGGAGATGGCTCAAATGCTGGGCAAGCAATAGATAAAAGCCATGAAGATTTCTTTTATACCTCTAGCGATGATGATGGTGACTGGGTAGTATTTAAAACTCCCAATGCAGGAAACACCCATGGGACTTCCAACAATACAAGAACCGAGCTCGCTCAACTCAAGAAATGGTCACCAATGGCAGGTGGCAAGCTGAGTGCTACTCTTAAAGTAATGAATGTCTCCGCTACCGGAGATCCTAGAGTTGCTTCCACTCATTCAGTGGTAGTGGGTCAGATACATAGCGCCGATGGACATGAAAACGAACCGTTCAAATTATTTTATAAAAAATTTCCTGGTCACGAGAAAGGATCTGTTTTTTGGAATTATGAAATCAACACAGCAGGAGATGATAACTCTGGGAGATGGGACTATTCATATCCCATCTGGGGGTATGACTTTTCAGTTACCGGTGATGGGGAAAGCTCCTACCCTCCTGAACCAAGTGATGGAATCAAACTAGGTGAAGAATTCAGTTATGAAGTGAACGTAGAAAATGGTATAATGAAACTGACCTTTACAAGTGAAGGTCATGAGACAAAGACTTTTTCTAAAAATCTAATTGAGTCAGAATATCAGAAAAGAGAAGATGCTCCAGAACAAGTCCAAAACTTATTCTTCCCAATCGGCCAGGATGGTGCAGAGCAAGCAAATGCCTATGCGGACCAAGGTATATTTTTCAAATTAGGTTGTTATAATCAAACGAATGGAAAAGATCCAGCAGTTAACAGAGTGTGGTGTTCAGGAGCTGAAACGCATGAAGGTGATATTGCAAAGCAATATGCTGATGGCAACTATGCAGAGGTCTGGTTTAAATCAGCGGACATTGACATAAGTGAAGATGCATATTCTAATCAAGGTTACTTCGCAAGCAATGATGGATTGAGCAAGAAGACGGTTTATCCAAGCGAGGTGATACCATTTATGGATAAATTCAAAATGTTGATGGGCGATGGCACTTCTGTTGAAAATCTGGTAGACTTTGAGCACAAGGACTTTTTTTATACAGTCATCGATGGTACTCGGAGATGGGTCGTGTATAAAACACCTAACTCCGGAGTCACTTCTAAAAACTCTAGCAATACTAGAACCGAGTTACATGAAAAAAGAGATTGGATCCCTGAGGATGGTGGTAGACTTACAGGACACTGTAAGGTTATGCACGTATCAACTTCAGGTGACGCCAGAGTGGCGGCCTCCTACTCTACTGTCGTCGGACAGATCCATAGTGGTGAAGGACATGAGAATGAACCCCTCAAGATTTTTTATAAAAAATTTCCAGGGCATACTAAAGGGTCAGTATTCTGGAACTATGAAATAAACACAGCAGGCAGCAATGACAAAAGATGGGATTACTCATCAGCTGTTTGGGGACATGACATGTCTGTAATAGGAAAAAGTAAGAATGATTTCCCCGTAGAACCCGCAGATGGTATAGCTCTAGGTGAAGAGTTTTTCTATGAGGTCAATGTATATCAAGGAATAATGTATCTCACCTTCAAGAGTGATGGTCATGAGACTAAGACATTCACTAAAAATCTGATCTCATCAGAATACGTTGACCGATCTGACATTCCAGATCAAGTTATGCAACTCTTTGCTCCTATAGGACAGGATGGAACCGAAAGAGCCTCGGCTTATGCGGGAGAAAAAAACTATTTCAAGCAAGGTGCTTACAACCAAACTAATGGAAAAGACCCTTCATCTAATATGGTTTGGTGTGCCGGAGCAGAAACCTTTGGAGGCGACATACAGAAGCAATATGAAAACGGCAGTTATACAGAGGTATGGTTTAGAGGCTGTACGGTCGGGCTAGGTGTATCGCCCAACTAATTCTAGCTAGCTAATCGCATAGCCAGCGCCACTTAGCGATGTCCCATTCTTTAAGTCTGGGCGACTCTGTACACCATTCTATGTCTCGCATATCTGTAATTGAGAAGGTATTTGCCGCATAACTAACCATCTATCATGTGAATAACATAATTTACACTTGATTATCATTTTTTTCGACCAATAGAATTGCAGGTCAGATTGTCAGTTAAAACATCATATGTGGCAATCAAGATAGCTAGATTCTTAGCATGCGTCATACAAAAGAGATCACTTGTAAACCGAACTCTCGAATGCAACCAAAAACTCATATTAATAATACTTACGAAGTACTATCGCATATATGTAAGGAATATCTGAAAAGGCGTTTTTTTCATTCTATAGCCAATGAACATATACATGTTCAAGAAGACTTTAATTGGGCCAATCTCTTATCACAAGCTAGAATTCATGGGGTTAGACCTATAGTACTAGCAGGATCAGATTTTATCAATATGCCCAAGAACTACAAAGATAAGCTCGTTGCTCAATGCAAGCATATTGCATTTAATAATTTCAACATATATCAAGAAGGTCAGAAACTATCTCTTTTTTTACACAATAACCAAGTAGACCACGAACACCTCAAAGGAGTCCATCTGGCTCAACGCGTCTTTGGTGAAGTAGGCATGAGAGAAATGAGCGACATTGACATATTGCTCCATAGAAAAGACTTTAGCATTTTAAGAGATTTTTTACTAAGCCAAGGCTATGTCCCAGAGGTGCCATTTCCTATGAGATGGATGTCCTGGTATATGTACAATAACTGTGAATATAACTTTGATAAATACGAAGAAAACAAGAGGAGTTATCATATAGAACCTCATTGGTTCTTAGGCACAAGAGTTACTCAGTCCAATATATCACTGAGTGAACTCCAATCATACTGGAAGTCTGATAAAAGCACTATGCCTCCAGAAATTCTACTAATAACCGTATGTGTCCATCATGGGGGTGACATGTGTCGGAGACTTAAGCAAATAGTCGATGTATATTCAATTATTGGAAAATACAAAGAACAGTTTAACTGGGATAAGCTTTGGCATATCACTAAAGATCTCAAAGTAACCAATCTTGTTCTTTTCTGTATAGATCAAACCCGTCGCGAATTGGAGCTAGACATACCTCATCATGTATCAGAGCTAATACATCGTAGAATATCATATCAATTAAGCTTAGCTAGCAATAAACAAAGAGCTCGGTCAATATCTCAAGACAAGAAGCTGAGATATCATCTCGACCGCTTTCAGTTCATGCTTAGAGTCAGAGAAAACTGGATCACGAAGCTCTCCATAGTTATAAATATATTCGTTTACTATGTAATGTTCAGGCTATTCATATCTAAGGGCACATCTTCATAATTGTAAACGAACTGAATTGGGCCTTAACTATTATTCACTGCGTATCAAAATCTGAATAATACCATTATTTCCTATATTACTTAAAAGCACATTAGTTAAACAAAACAACAATTAGCGCACTTTCTCAGAGATAACAAATCGACTCCTTCAAAAATGTCCACCTTCAAAGATATTACCAGAATATTAAAAATCTGTTGGGTTTCTTCTCCCAAGAGGAATATAGTTATTCTATTCTTTGAAATTTGTTTGGCTCTTCTTCCTCTCCTCTCATTTTACTTACTTAAGTTACTTATCGACCATACAATAGAAGAAAAAGTTTTTCTAGATAGTCAACAAATCTGGTTATCAGCTGCCTATGCTGCTATCCTATTTCTCATCGCGATTATCACCAGTGCGCATCGAGTTTTAGATACAGAATTTCAACTAAGAATCCAAGACTACATCAGCGCTATGGTAATTAAGAAGTCAAGCGGACTACCATACGAATACTTCGAAGATAGCACTCACTATAATAGTCTTTACCTTGTACAGAAGGAGTCCGTGTATAGACCCACTTTGTTAGCCAAGTCTATTAGAGGATTTCTCTCTCAAATCTTAATGCTCACATCTTTGTCGGTACTATTCAGCACCTTGCACTGGGCGATAGGATTTATCCTCATAGGTGTATCAATCCCTGCAGGGTTAGTAAAATACTATCATACCAAGAGGCTCTTCGAATGGAAGGTGAAAAGTACAGAGTTGCAACGAAAGTCAATTTACTTTAATCGAATTCTGACAACTATGGAATATGCCAAAGAGGTAAGGATTTTCAATTTAGGTGAATCTTTTACTTCCATCTATTCATCTCTGCGGAAAAAACTCTTACAACAAAATATTCGACTAGTTAAAAAAGAAGGGTTAGCCACAATAATGGCTGAGTTGTTTGAAAAGTCTGTTATCATCAGTCTCATTCTTTTTCTTCTTTATCGCAGTAGTATCGGCGCAATAACAGTGGGTTCTATTGTAATGTATGTACAAGCCATGCAGAAAGGGCAAGCTACTATAAAAAACTTTATAACTGCTCTTTCAGGCGTTTATAGTCATCGACTGTACATTACTGAACTCTTTCATTTTTTAGACTTGAAACATCAGAGCGGACAAAAATATAATCCCAATGAAGCCAAGACTATTCTTCAGGATTCCAAACCGAAAAGTCTCACTATTAACAATCTAGACTTTTCCTACCCTAATCAAAATCATCGTGTACTAAAGAATATAAACACTACTTTTTCTGCAGGACAGGTCATTGCAATTGTTGGGGAAAACGGAAGTGGAAAAAGTACTTTGATCAAACTAATTAGCGGGCTATTCGATGCTTCTAGTGGTAATATCCTTTATAATGGTCAAGATATTAGATCATTCAACAAAGACCAATGGCATAATAAGATCAGTATCATTTTTCAAGATTTCGTAAAGTATGATTTTACAGTAGAAGAAAACATATCCTTGTTCCAAAATAGAGATAGTAATCATGCAAAATCTCTCGATAATGCGATTCGCTTAAGCAATAGTAAAACCATAATTAACTCCCTACCTCAAGGGGCAACTACTAAGCTCGGCAAAAAATTTATTGAAAGCCGAGGTCTAAGTCAAGGGCAATGGCAACGACTTGCTATTGCAAGGTCTTTATACAAAGATTCTGATATCATAATATTAGATGAACCTTCAAGTGCTATCGATCCGCTTACCGAAGCCAGTATTTTTGAGAATTTCAAACACTTAGCGCTAGACAAAATACTCATCCTTGTCACACACAGAATATAC
>CAYYBR010000239.1:0-6584 GCA_964470035.1 uncultured Saprospiraceae bacterium | reverse complement strand
TTTAATCTTCATATTTTGATATCAAGACTGGTAAATGTAAGTCGTTTTACATTTAGCTCCTTTGTTTCTTGAAGATGACATCTTGGATTAGTTCTTGACTATCTTATACCCGAGAATACCCCAATTCTAACCAACCTAAACCAAGTGAAAACTCTTTGTACACTTATACTGTGCTTATTAACCGTGCTGCTGTGTGGTCAGTTTAACCAACATAACCAGATCAGCAAATGTCGAGCTCACTACGAGTGCTTTCGTGGCTTCATTGAAACTCAGGAAGATGAATTAAATCTCCCAACACTGCCTTCTACGGATCTGAGACCTCAGGACCAAGGAAGGAGTTCTGGATGTCAGTATACAAGCCATAGCGCTTTCGCTACACTTTCTAAAGAAGATATGTTTGAATATCTGTTAACTCTCGGCGATCCTAGAGACTGTATCCTTAGAGTCATATATTCTTTTAACAGCGAATGGAGTCCAATAATTTTTTCAGAAGAAAATGTGCAGTACATAGCGGATCAAGGAAGGTACCTGGCAAGCACATTTAACGGAGTCGATGACAATGGCGCTAATGCAATATTTGCATATCTCAGTATCGCTGGATTAAATGCCACTTTTTACACTAGTCATTTGAACTACAGTAGTGAGACTTGGGAGAGCATACGGGTCATTTCTCATCTTTTAGCGGTCAACCCACTTGTAGATGGAGACTCTGAAACTAGCTACTTCACGATGGCTCATATGTTCTTTACAGCTTCATTTAGCACTATCGGACAGGACCCTGTTATAATAGCACTATCAAAACATATGCTCGAAGGATTAGGTAACAGTTCCTTCTTAAATTCAAATTTAGAGAGCCTTTATCCATACTATTATTGCTACTACTACCTACTGGATCTCTATCACAGATATCCTGTAGATGATCCTAACTTTGTCCAAGCAATGGCTGATTTGGAAGGGTCCATAACAGCCTTAGGATTAAGCGCTATAAATACAGATCTAAACACCGACAGCCATCAATTTTTTGATGAGATTTCTAATCTTACCGTCACTGGTCTTGGCAGATATGCTCCTTATGAAGTAGTACGAGATGAATTAGAACCCGCGCTTCAGTCAGTAACTGACACATATGATACTGAAGACGCAAGATGGATATCTGCAGCACTCTCCCTTGTACAGAATGACATGGAGTTTGAGCTTACACAAGACGAAATCATAAGTACGCTAAGAACTCAGGTCTTGCCTCATACTTACTACTTCCATGACAAAAAGATGGCTATTCATACTCCATTAGACTATAACCAAGTCATAGATTTATATCAAGCAAGTACCGAAGTGGAGGCGCAGTTTTTCAGGATGTTAGGCCATCGACGACCAGTAGATATGGGCAATGATACTATACACGCTGTCGTATATGGAACTCGGTCAGATTATCAAAATTACAATGGCTTATTATATGGCATAAACTTTCCAGGTTCTGGAGGCATATATATAGAGTCTCAATCAACCCTCTATACATATGAAAGAACGCCACTTGAAAGCTCGTACTCACTGGAGGAGCTTTTTAGACATGAGTATGCTCACTATCTACAAGGAAAGTACATCATCCCAGGTGGCTGGGGAGAAAGCCCTAACTACGACGATTCAAGATTAGTTTGGTTTGAAGAAGGTATGGCTCAGTTTCTTTCAGGTAGTACTAGATACGAGGGCATCAAGTCACTTGAGGTAGTAAGAGATAGAATTAATTCTGATGCTTCTTATGACTCTTTGTCAGAGGTATTCCAATCCAGTTATGGAAATGGCAACTCCGGTGCTTTCTACATATATGGAGCTATGCTGTGGTCAAAGCTCTACCATAAAAATCCGAGTAGAGTTATCGAGCTCATTCAGTATCTACGTGGTGGTCATCTTTCTCTTTTTGATGATGTCATAGGAACACTGGAAACAAGTGCATTTGAGCAACAGTGCTTTGATGACTACATAGACGCCGCATTAATAGAAGATGACTTCTGGATCTCTCCTGTAACGATGGGACCTTTGCCGTATACGATCAACACCGTTTCTTTAGAAGAGCTTCAAGATGCTATAGAAGAGTCCGCTAATCTAAAAACAGATCAGGCGACGATCACTGTTCATGAGCAACCTCGACGATTTGAGATTAAAGGAGTTATGCAGGTGGGTGCCCCTCCGATGGATCTAGGTTCACTTCACTTGGCAGCGAGACAATTACTTGATCAAAAGTTGACTGATATAGAGGCGGTGACTTTTAACAATGTACAATACACTACTGCACACTTTGAGAGTTTACGCATCGATAGTGAAACTGACACTTATGTTGTAGACTATATCATAAGCGGTCCTCTTAACGACGAGTGCACTCCTATCGATAGTGATGAGATACAAGTGACCACCTTACTTGATAGGTCACAAATCTCTGTACCGGCTGCGTTCCATGGGATTGCAACTCTTAGATTCCGTCCTCAAGGAACAGAGTTGTGGAATTATCTGGATAACCTACAGACTGATTTCTTTATAGTAGAAGGCTTTGATGGACATGTCCCTATAGAATATGAAGTAACCTATTCTTGTGGAGAGGGCTCAGTTGCTCCTTATTCGATGAGACAAATCTTAGACTACTGTCCTTCTGATATTTCCTATGGAGAAAGAGTAAGTCATCCTTATCCTGTTGATTTGCAAGCTGCATATACAGCAGAGATTTCAAGCATAGTAGAAGCTGGAGGATCTCTAACTGTCGCTACGGGTTCAGGGACATATCTGCATAATGACTTCACTATCTATCAGGGAAGCACCTTAGAAGTATCCATCGACGACTGCTTGAATTAGGATATAAAAAAGGCGGTCCTCAAAGAAGACCGCCAGCGTTGGAACATCTATACTTACTATAGACACGTTGTATATCTAGCGTAATTAAAATCTATCCAGATTCATGACTTTTGTCCAAGCCGCAACAAAATCGCTCTGAAACTTTTTGTCACCATCACTTGAACCATAAACCTCTGATATAGCTCTTAATTCCGAATTAGAGCCGAATATAAGGTCAGCACGGCTAGCTGCCCAAATTAAATCACCAGTAATTCTATTTCTCCCTTCGAATGTCTCTTCGCTAACATCTTTTGACTCCCATTTGATCGATGAATCTAGCAGATTAACAAAAAAGTCATTCGTTAAGGTGCCTTTGTTCTTAGTGAGCACACCCATATCACTACCATCATAGTTCGCTCCGAGCACTCTCAGGCCTCCCACTAATGCGGTCATCTCTGGTGGTGTCAGGGTCAGTAACTGTGCCTTATCGACGAGCATTTTTTCTGTTGGCAATGTCGAGGCTCTACTTTTCTTATAATTCCTAAACCCATCTGCTAAAGGCTCAAGCACTGCAAAAGAATCTACATCCGTTTGTTCAGCAGTTGCATCACCTCTTCCTGGTGTAAATGGTACAGACAAGTTTTCTGAAGACGCTTCTTCTATGGCTGCACTTCCCGCAAGAACGATCATATCGGCCATAGAGATTTGCTTTCCTCCTTGAGAAAATTCTTTTCTCACCCCTTCGAGCACGTCCAATACTTTAGAGAGCTGTGTTGGATTGTTGGCTTCCCAGTCTTTTTGTGGTGCCAAGCGTATACGTCCGCCATTAGCACCACCGCGTTTATCCGACCCTCTGAAGGTAGATGCCGATGCCCATGCGGTTGATACTAACTCAGACACAGACAATCCAGCAGCAAGTATCATTCTTTTGAGCGATGCTATATCGTCGGCATTTATGAGGTCATAAGTAGGCGTCGGTATAGGATCTTGCCAGATCAACTCTTCACTTGGCACCTCACTGCCTAAGTATCTTTGCTTAGGCCCCATATCTCTATGCGTCAACTTGAACCACGCTCGAGCAAATGCATCCGCAAATTCCTCTGGGTTCTCATGAAACCTCCTTGAGATCGGCTCATAGATCGGATCAAATCGCAAAGCTAAATCCGATGTCAACATAGCTGGTTGATGAGAGCGACCACTATCATGCGCATCTGGCACTGTGCCAGCTCCGGCTCCGTCTTTAGGCACCCAATGTCTTGTGCCACCAGGGCCAGTAACCATCTCCCACTCATAGCCAAAGAGATGATCAAAGAAGTCATTACTCCACTTAGTGGGTGTCTTAGTCCATGTAACCTCAAGTCCACTGGTTATGGTATCACCACCTTTACCTGATCCAAAAGAATTATTCCATCCTAGTCCCATCTCTGCCATCGCCGCACCTTCAGGTTCTGCTCCAACATGCTCGCTATCCGGTGCAGCTCCATGTGCTTTACCAAATGTATGTCCACCTGCTATCAATGCGATAGTCTCTTCATCATTCATCGCCATACGTCCAAATGTCTCTCTGATATCTCTAGCAGATGCCAGAGGATCTCCATTAGCATTAGGGCCCTCAGGGTTCACATATATCAATCCCATCTGTACGGCACCGAGTGGGTTTTCTAGCTCACGGTCTCCTTCGTATCGCTTATCATCAAGCCACTCCCCTTCTGAACCCCAATAAATATCCTCTTCGGGTTCCCAGACATCTTCTCTTCCACCAGCAAATCCGTAGGTTTCAAATCCCATAGATTCTAAAGCGACATTACCTGTTAAGATCATAAGGTCTGCCCAAGAGATCTTTCTTCCGTACTTCTGTTTGATCGGCCACAAGAGTCTTCGCGCTTTATCAAGGTTAGCGTTATCAGGCCAACTATTGAGGGGTGCAAATCTCAAGGTGCCAGCACCTGCTCCTCCACGGCCGTCTGCGATCCTGTAGGTGCCTGCACTATGCCACGCCATACGTATAAAGAACGGACCATAATGTCCAAAATCTGCTGGCCACCAGTCTTGAGAATCGGTCATAAGATCATTCAGATCTTTTTTGACCGCAGCCAGATCTAGAGATTGAAACTCTTTAGCGTAGTCAAAATCCTCACCCATCGGATCAGACTTTTTTGAGTGCTGTCTCAGGATGCTTACATCTAATTTGTTCGGCCACCAATCTTTGTTTCGTGTACCTCCTCCAGCTGCTTGCTTGTGAGCGCCATTCATAAACGGACATTTTCCTATATCTCCGTTACCATGACCATTACTTCCCATAGAATTAACTTTTTTAAGTGTTACTTAAATGATGAAATACATTAATACATATTCTGAGAAAGACTAAAAATCGCCAGATACCAACATTCAAAAAGTCTCTGACCTATTTCGAAGATTCATCGAAGCTTACAAAGGTATATCAACTGTGGCTTTGATGAAAATTATAACGTCTAATTGTTTTTTGACAGAGCCTCGTATAACAGAAGTTCTTCAGCATCTTCTTGAAAACGGACTTTCTTTAAGAAAGAAAATCCAAGCTTCTGCAGAACCTGTATAGAGGAAGTATTTACCTCGAGTGTGATAGCTGATATCTTATCAAATGAATACTCCTCCCATGCCATAGCCATCAAAGCTCGTGCGGACTCAATGGCGAATCCCCTACCTTCATAATCGGGATGCAGTGCAAATCCAAGATCAACTCCTTCTAGTTCCGGACGGTCGTATAAACCGCATACTCCGACTGGTTTCCCTTCATATCTTATGATATAATTGCCAAAGCCTGACTTTTCAATCTGAGGCAGCAGACGCTCTTTTATATACTGACTGGCATCATCAACGGTTTTGATATGTCGATCACCGATATACTGTATCCACTTAGGTGTATTATATAACTCTAACAAAAATAGAGCATCGGTGATTTCCGTATGCTTTAGTTCTAACCTGTCTGTAGTTAAAAGTCGCATCACATAACTTCTATAACCCTTGGAGCTCTTCTTGGTTTAGATACTCCCACTCACCTACCTTCATCTTGCCCAACTGTATGTGCATGATGCTGATCCTTTTTAGGCTAACAGCCTTATAACCACAAAACTCGCACATCCTTCGTATCTGACGATTCAGACCTTGTGTGAGGGTGATTTTAAATACTCGAGGTTTCAGTCGCTTTACTTTGCATCGTAAGGTCTTAGTCCCAAGCATGGGTATAGGTCTTTGCATACGAGAGATAAAACCATCGGTGATCGGTTTATCTACTGTGACGATGTAGACTTTCTCATGCTTGTTCTCCTTACGAAGGATCTTATTCACTATATCGCCATCGTTAGTAAGTAGAATTAAGCCAGTAGAGTTTTTATCTAATCGACCTATGGGAAATATGCGTTCTTTAAAGTTGAGATAGTCGATGATGTTAGATTTGTCTGAAGTATCGGTCGTGCAGGTGATCCCCGGCGGTTTAAAAAACTTAATATAGATAGGTGCATCTCCTGTCTTCAATCTCGCGCCGTCAAGAGTAACATCATCACCAGGAAAGACACGATTACCTTTTTTAGCTACTTCCCCATTGATGGTAAGCCTACCTGCCTCTATCCATTTATCCGCTTCACGACGAGAGCAGAGGCCTTTACTACTGATGTACTTGTTGAGACTTATCGAGTCGTCTTGCATGATGCAAAGATCGCACTTTACTTGGCAGGATCAACTACACCTTGTTAGCCAAGAGGAGCTTACTGTCCACTGGAAGTTTA
>CAYYBR010000238.1:0-6605 GCA_964470035.1 uncultured Saprospiraceae bacterium | reverse complement strand
GATGGGTAGCACTACGAGTGATACCTACCTCATCAATCTTGCAGAGAAAGGTGCACGTCAGTATCTCTTCTCATCATCTCCTAATGCAAAGGAGTGTGGTAATGTCGTAATCGACTTCCAACTCAAATAACACCCATATACAACTTAGCAAAGCGCGACAGCTTAATAAGCTATAGTTATGTCGCCTTTACAATCTACTTGGCTCTTAATTTGTCAGTTGACATGCCCGTAAGATGTTGGACTTTTCTAGTGATTTCCTCTATCGGCCAGTTCCACCACGCTATCTCGAGCAATTCATTGATCTTTTCTTCAGAGAATCTTTTTTTGATCTCTTTTGCGGGATTGCCACCTACTATGGTATATGGCTCGACATCCTTGGTTACAACAGATTTGGTAGCGATGATCGCTCCATCACCGATAGTTACACCAGGCATAATAGTTGATCCATATCCTATCCATACGTCATTGCCGACTGTGGTATTCGCTTTTTTGGGATATTCTTTTCCGTCCATAGCACTTGACCAGTCATGGCCAAATATGGCAAATGGATAAGCAGATATGGCATCACTCAGATGATTCGCGCCATTCATAATGAATGTTACATCGGAAGCAATCATGCAAAATTTTCCAATTATTAATTGGTCTCCCGTAAAGTCAAATAAGTACTTGACATTTTTTTCAAAGTTCTCTACTGTTTCAAAATCATCATAATAGGTATAGTCTCCAACGATGATGTTTGGATTCTTGACTACGTTTTTTAGAAAACATAGCCTGTCATAGTTGTCTAAAGGAAACTTCTTATTCTTATCTGGTATCTGCATTTTCTGTATTTAAGGAGTATGTGTGAGATATTCAACGTCTTTTGCTCCAAAAAGGAGCATTGTACTACTGGGTTGATCTCTATCAGCAACAGGCTTGATCTAATTGGATGGGAGGGCACGCAACTGTACCATAACTGCACTTTCTATTATAGGGCTTTTGAAAATCATTTTATATGACTCAATATTGTCACTTTATCATCATATCAACTTTCCAGTATCTTGATGTAGTAAAGATACCTAGCTCAGATTAAATGGTTGATCATACAACTGTTTTCCTGTTGCTGCTGTTGAATTGCTCTTAGAGTCAGTATTGCACTAGACGTTTTGTTGGCAGATATTATTGACGATGACCCTCAATTGTGGAAGTAGGTTGTCGGCGAACCATTGGTGTTTCTTTAACCAGATGTTGTTCCTTGGTGATGGATGGGGTAGTGGTTTTCTTTATTGAGAGCCTTTCATCTACTGGGATAACATGTCGCACTGGCAGACCTATTGTTTTTTTGGTATCCAAAGACTTACCTGGTTTTTATACTCTTCATATTCTACTCCAAATCTCTTCGACATGTCATTCTCTTCAATAGGTCTAACTACAAATTGCCAAAGGGCCGCACCAAGTATGGTATATAGTAAAACATGTATTGAGCTCAAGAGTAGGGTTAATGAAAGTCCCTGCCCAATACCAGCAAAAGCCATCGGATTTCTGATTATTGCATACGGTCCTGTTTTTACCAACCTTGATGTTTGATCTAAAGGTAAAGGAGTGCCTTTTCCTTTTCTTACCATCTCGACTGCACTGTACAATCCAACTAAGCTAAACATTATAAACAAGGTTATCCCAATTTTATTTGCTTCTAACATAGTTGGGATTTGCGCACCAAATCCTTTCATAATTATTAGTGGAAGAACAAATAAAGTAATCGTCCACACACATGTGATTTGCACTATTGTTTTCATCATATTGATGGTTGTTCTTTGAGATGATGATTCTCTGAACATTCGTTTATTACTTATAAGAAAGATGTTATAGAATAGTCCAAGAGTCATTATGATAGTAGGTAGAATCCCTCCTTTGGTTAGAATTGAAGCGTTGAGACAGTATAACGTTGCGAATGAGAATCCTCCAAGTATCACATATTCTAGGTTGTCTTTTTTCGTATAAGCTACAACAATAGACAATATGGCTATCACTACTATGTCTGGTAATAGAAATGAATTAAATGCTATGTCCGAGATTCCTGGATACTGAAAGGCTTCATGAAATGAATCGTATAATGACATCGCAGTCCACCATAGTGAAATCAAGGTTGCTTGAATGATATATGCTGTTTTCTTCATTTCTGTACAATGATGCTTATCTCCATTCTAAAGGTTTTCCACGTCTCTAAAGATAGAAGTTTTCACTATTGTCATCAGCGAGCCACCTCATTTCGTCAGATTTGTGAGAATGGGTAGGTGGTCTCACTCTATAATTTCCTGTGCCTAGTAAAAGATTGATTCTTGTAAGTTGAAGGTGTGTCCAGTTAAGTATTATTAGCAGATTTTTATTATCTGGATAGCTCAAGCAGAATTGACTACTATGTCTTAGCATCAATCGACCAAGAATGATACTCACTCTTGTATGATGTTATATATCGTTTTCCTTTGTTCCAACGATTTCTATTTTTTTATAGTGAAAGATAAGTTTATAACTTCCGGTTTCAGTTTTTCTGAACTCAAAATAATCTTCTTCATCCGGTTCAGCAAAGAAAGTGCTGTCGGTTTCAGCATTTAAGATTCCCCCTCTTTCTCCATCTTGATACATAACTAACATTTGATTTTCTACTCTGTATTCAAAGATGCTGTTGTTGAACTCCTTGACTCTGTATTTTCCTTCATATTGTTTAAGTATGCTGCTTGAAATAGCTATGGCTTTTCTGTTAATTTCTTGTGGTAATTCATAGGGTTCATTGTTCATAATTTTATCAACTGTTTTTAGAATGTCTCCAAAAGGCACTTCGTCATAGTTTGAAAAGAATACCAATTCGTAATCTCCGGAAATATTGTGTTCGGCATGACATAGGATCCCATCACCTCCACCTGACCATCCTATTTTGTTTTCACTATTTTTTATTTCGTATAAATAAAATGGAGACTTAATATGATTAATGAATAACAAGAGGTCTTCGACTGTTGAGTATATTTTTGCCTGGTTCTTGCCATCATTTTCGATATTTGGAACGACAACTATCTCTCCATCATCTTCTTCATGGTTTTTGACTAAGTTTTTGAGATTGTTGTTTTCCAGGTGAAAATGAGCTCCTGTGTTTTTCATCTCTAGGGGCTGAAAATATTCCTCATTGAGATATTGGACAAATGGTTTTTTGGTTACTTGAGATATGATGTAATAAACTACTTGATATCCCAAGTTCGAATACATTGTCTCTGAACCAGGTTCGAACAATAATTTCTCTTCTTTAACAAGTTCTATTACTTCTTCGGGACTTTTGTCGATTAGATTAGGTATTTCATGAGTGAAGCCTCTCGGTAGTCCCGATTGGTTGTCCAATAGGTGCTGAATGCTAATCCTATCTCCTTCTGGAAATCCTGGTATGTAGTCTGAGATTTTATCGCTTGACGAAATCAAGCTTTCTTTTTCTAGATCCAATACTGCTGCTTTTGCCATTAATTTTGAAATAGAATGAATGTCAAATTGGGATAGTTTATGAATGTTCAAAGTGCTTTCTACGTTTCCTGACATATTATATTCCTTAAAAAGAATGCGATCCCCACTGCGTTCAACAAGCGCCACTCCATTGAATTTTTCCAATGTTGTCAATGTTTGAAAATATTCATCCAGCTTTATATTGATATCCTTGTCACTCTTTGTCAGATTCCCAGATTCCTTACTTGTAGAATTGCAAGCTGTAAGCAAGAGAATTATGAATGAGCATAATGTTGTGATTCTAGTCATTTTGATTTTTTGTGGTATTTAATACCATCGGTGATGATTTACTTAGTCCGAATGATATACCGTCCAATCGAATTTTGCGATCAGTTTTTAAATTATTGTTTTTAATTCACTTCGTTTGTCAAGAACTCTATTTTGTTCATATAGTCCACCTTGCCGAGCCATTTTTCTCCAAGGCTTAGCAAGGTTGAGAGCTGTATTCCATCGTTGGTCCTTCTTATTTATTTCGAATACTTTTATGTCAGAAGTGCTTCTTTGGCATTGTCCAATTATTTCACCTGTTGGCCCAATTAGTTGACTGGGTTGCTCTGAGCTTTCGTTAGCAGGAACTGACATGCTAATCCAGTAATTGTTTGAAGCTGCGTATCCTTGAGCTTGTATACCGTACATCATATCTTTGGAGTAAGAAGAGAATAACAAACAATCAACATTGTGTTTCTCGGCCTCAATAAATAATTCAGGGAATTGGATTTCTATACATAAGACACAACCAAACTTAATTCCTGATAATTGAAATTCACATGTGCTAAATCCCGGCGAATACCAGTGATCTATTTCATTTTGTGAGCATTTACGCTTATCGTATCTGTCAATGATTTCACCATTGTTTAATATGACATAAAGTGAATTGTGTGGTTTATTGCCGTTTGAAAGCTGGTGAGCAGATCCGATGACAGCGCATATGCTCAATTGATCACAGAGTTCTTTTGTTAATCTTAATTCTTCTCTGATCTGGTCAAACTCGAAGTTTTTCCACTCGTTTACTTGTTGTTTTGAATATCCTGACAATGCACCTTCACAAAAGTGGACTATAGAAGCATTCTTCTTCTTTGCCATTTTTATGAGCTTCCTTATTTCTGCTCCATTATCTTTGACAGAGTTTGTTACAACTGATTGAGTTACTGCTATTTTCAATGGATTGCCTTTTTGTTTATAATGTGCTTTTGTATGCGGATGTTTAATTGTTGTTCACAATAGAGATTATACACAATATGATCTCTGATGTGCTATGCCAATAGATACTTTTCTTGTATGATATTGACATGATGTTTTTCGTGTCCAGTGATCGACCTAAGAAATTCTTCTAGGGTGATCTCATATTGCCGGGCCGTTGCTTTTCTTGTGAGTTGTTGTTTAGATAAAGTGTTTATAAAGCTTATCGATGACTTCCTCACATTCTGGAAGTCTATTAACAAAGTCTGAAGGCTGAGTTTGTCAAACCTACTGTTTTTTACCAGTGATTCTTGGTCATATCCCCAAAGTTGTACTCTTTCATTTCTACTTAATAGAAAGGCCCTATGCATTTTAATCCTTTCGTGATCAGCAATGTGCCCAACTACTTGTTTGACACTCCATTTATTGGGTGCATAGCGATCATTCGCTTTTTCTTCAAGTAGGTTTTCTAATACGCTTAAAGTAGGAATTTCTTCAAATGTTGATATCAGTGAATTATTTTTGGCTAATTCGAAATAATAAGGAAACCCATCTTTCGGGGTAGAGGTCATTTGGTGTATTTTGTATGAGCGCTGAATAAACGTTGTGAATTATTATTATCAATTGTTTAGCAGATGCTGCTCTTTAAATTTCATAATCCCCTTTTTAAAAGCACTTCTCATTTTACTTTCATCTGAAGGTATGCCTACAGTTGTGGTTGATATCATCTTAGTTTCATACAGTAATGTTCCAGATTTTGAATCAAGAAATTTGTAGTCAGCCTTATAATCTGAAGTTAGTCCTAGGACACTACTGGCCCTTAGTATACAGAGAATGATAAGGTCCGCATCTTCTTGTATAATTGCTGGATTGTATTCTTTTATATCGCTGTATTTTGTGTTAAGGATATCACCTTGAATCAAGTTTATACCGTGTTCATCAAATTGTTCTTCGAGGACTGAAAAATAAACCTCAGAAGCTGATGTGTGATTATGCTGTAGATTTTCTTGTTGTGGTTGATACGCATATACTGTTGTTATAGTTGTAAGGTCTAACTTATCAGAATCATGAAGAACTCTATTGCCAGAAGAGGCGCAGCTAAGCAAAGAATAAAAGATCATAATTATAAATACGTATTTCATTTTTATTGGTGCTAATAGTAGTGCTGTAAAGTGAACTAAGCAGAATGTGTATCGTATCCGATAGGATAGGATATCATTAGCACTAACTTCAAAGCACTAACTATCTTAGGCGCAGTCAAAAGATAGTGATAATCTCTAATATTCTTAGCTTTAAGAGTCTAAGATCTCCAAACACTTGGATAAAGACAAGACAGGTTGTATTATTCATACCTATAAGGATGTGGTGTATGCCTAAATGTGGTGAAGGCCTGCTTACATAGGGGTACATGTCACAACTATTTCTCTATTTCTTCCAATAATCTTAGAATATTATCACAAATAAAGTCAGCATTTTCCTTTTCAGTG
The DNA here is from genome assembly GCA_964470035.1 of uncultured Saprospiraceae bacterium. Lineage (GTDB taxonomy): Bacteria > Bacteroidota > Bacteroidia > Chitinophagales > Saprospiraceae > JAJRXG01. The sequence continues at coordinate 417 of CAYYBR010000238.1, read as the reverse complement.
AAAATAGTATGATGGCCACCATCCATGAAGTATAACTCACTCTCTGTAGATAGAGAGGCGATATCTTCTTGAAGTTCCCTTCTGGCTTTTCTGAAGTGTTCTGGGTCTACTCCTCTTCTTTTTAAAGCTTTATCTCTCTGATGTGTCCCTGAGAAAACTTGGATAGGTAGTGATCCAAAATCATCTGAGGCTGAAGAACTCGCTAGTAAGTTTTCGACCCAATCATCGTTTCCATCCCTTTTAAGAAAACCTCTGATAAATTTCCCATCATAGGTGTAGTCCCGTGTGCTATCATTGATTTCTTCTGGTAGGCCGGGTGCCCACAGGATCGGCCCCTTAATCTTATCAAAGAGATGCAGTACGCCTAAATCTGCTATAACAGCGCCAACCTTATACATGGGATCCATAAACCATGGC
>CAYYBR010000237.1:0-6608 GCA_964470035.1 uncultured Saprospiraceae bacterium | reverse complement strand
ATGACATAGATACCTTGATTGAAGCACAGGTATTCTTGATTAATCCTTACTTTGGCAGAAGACTAAAACCAACAGTTAATGCCAAGAAAACTACGCATGGGTATGGTCGGTGGAGGACGTGGTGCTTTCATCGGAGGAGTACACCGCATGGCCGCTGCATTGGACCAACAGATCGAATTAGTATGTGGAGCGTTTAGCAGTAATCCCCAAAAATCTCGCTTATCAGGTGAGGACTTTTATCACGACTCCTCTAGAGTCTATGGTTCTTATCAAGAGATGATCGAAAAAGAAAAGGAACTTCCTGATGATGTGAGGATGGACTTCGTCTCCATTGTGACACCAAACCATGTCCATTATGGTCCCGCAAAAATGGCACTAGAACATGGTTTTCATGTCATATGTGATAAGCCACTAGCATTTGATCTTGAGCAATCTCGAGATCTCGTCGATACGGTTAATCGCACAGGGCTCATCTTTGCGCTTACCCATAATTACACTGGATATCCGATGGTGAAGCAAGCAAGAGCCATGATCAAAAATGGTGATCTAGGAGATATCCGCAAAGTTGTTGTTGAGTATCCACAAGGTTGGTTATCTACTCTTCTAGAAGCGTCCGATCAAAAACAAGCGGCGTGGCGTACCGATCCAAGTAAATCTGGTATTGCTGGGGCTATGGGTGACATAGGCACGCATGCCGAGAATCTTGCTGAGTATATGACAGGTCTGAAAATCTCAGAACTCTGCGCTGACATAAGTACCATAGTGGATGGGCGACAGCTAGATGACGATGGCAATGTCCTCCTCAGATTTGATAATGGAGCAAGAGGTATACTCTTCGCTAGTCAGATATCTCAAGGAGAAGAAAATAATCTGGCCATCAGAGTCTATGGCACCAAGGCTGGGCTCGAATGGCATCAGATGGAACCAAACACGCTGGTACTTAAGTATCAAGATCAGCCTAATCAGATATATAGAACTGGTGTCGGAGAGCTGAGCCCTCAAGCACAAGCGGCGACACGCATACCAGCAGGACATCCCGAGGGATATCTCGAAGCATTCGCTAACATCTATCTGAATTTTGCGAAGTGTATTCAGGCTCGTGTCGATGGAGTGGCCGTTGAACCTGTCTATGAAGACTTCCCAACTGTAGAAGATGGTCTACGTGGTATGGAGTTCATATACAAGGTGATAGAGTCAGGGAAAAGTAATCAGAAGTGGATAAAAATGTAGACATGAATAGAAGAGACTTTACAACTAAAACTGCAGCGGTTGGCACCCTAGGTGCCACAGGTCTAGTAACTTCATCACTATCATCACAGGAGTCTTCTTCTGGTCCTTTGACTAATGAGATCTATGAGCTCAGACAGTATGAAGTAGCTTTTTTTGATAACAAGGCTAACTTGATGAGTCATCTTAATGATGTCCTCTTGCCAGCGATGAAAGAAGCAGGTGCTAATCACACTTTTTTATTCAAAGAACAAGGAGATGCAGAACCAACGAAGTTTTGGGTTATGATTTCTTATCCGTCTCTCGATATATATCAGATCTGCCAGACTGCCATCTCAACACCCAAGTTTGTAGAGGCGTCAGCAGACCATAGTGCTGCAGGCAAATCTTACAACAGATATAGTTCATCACTTTTATCTGCCTTTGACGGTATACCGAAGATGAGACTGCCAGCAGATAACCACGCCTTATTCGAATTAAGGATTTATGAAGGTGTTAATGAAGATGCTGTAAGGCGCAAGGTGATGATGTTTGACGATGAAGAGTTACCTCTTTTTGATGAAGTAGGATTGAATAGCATCTTCTTTGGCAAGATGCTCATAGGTCCTTATATGCCATGCCTAGTGTACATGTTAGGCTTTGAAGACATGGACGATAGAGCGGCAGCTTGGACGCGCTTTGGAAAACATCCAGACTGGATCGAGATGCTCAATAAGCCGATATACAAGGATACTGTATCTAATATCAGAAAGATCTTTTTAGAAAAGATAGGAGCATAAGTATCTTACTTGTTCAAAGATTAAATAGGGCTTTCAATTAAATCAAGCATATTCCATACTTAGTGCACCGAATCTTTCTGATTATGATGTTTCTAATTTCCACGGATACAGCATCAATGGTGTTGAGTTAACATTCCCTATGGAGGGTAATAATTTAAAAGTAGAATGTTCAGGTAATGAATAACAATGCATGGGCATCATCGGCCAAACTACAACTCTTAGAGTTATCTTTTGTATTTACTGACTATAACTCTACCAGGATACACATCGTCAAGAATCTCCTCATGCTTGACGATGTGTATCCCATTAATAAGTACATGCTGCACTCCGATAGAATATGCTAGCCCTTTGAAGTCCGCGTTGTCGATGATTCTATCTGGATCAAAGATGGTGATGTCAGCATCTGCACCTACTTGAAGACGGCCTTTACGAGACATCATCGGAGAAACTTTTTCTAATCTTTGAGCTGGCATGATGGTCATTTTTCTGAGGGCATCCATTAGGCTGAGAGCTTTATCTTCTCTTACATATTTTCCAAGAATGCGTGAATATGTTCCTGCCGTCCGAGGATGAGCACCTGTAGCATATGGCATGCCGTCAGATCCTATCATCGCTACCGGATGACTGATACCTGTTGTGATCCATTCTGGTTTCATCATATGGATGATGACGATACCTCCTTCTTCACGGTAACTGTCGAACGTTGCTTTCGTTAATCTTTCGCCAGTAGCTTCCCACTGAAGATCTTCGTATGAGATGGCCAACTCTTCTTGCCAGCCTTCGTCAAACAAGCTAGATTCTAATGTAGTACTGGCCGCTGTATATGGATACACTTCAGTAGTAATATCTAATCCATTCTTTTGAGCCTGCTCTACCATATCTAAAGTCAAGGATATTTCTCCCAGTGATAGACTATTAGCATGCACGATATGAAGAGAAGCACCAGAGGATGTGGCGTTTGCTATAGCTTCTTGTATGCCTTCCATCCCAAAGCCTCTTGTATGAGAAAAAATAGGCACTTCAAGCTTAGCTGCTGTTTTATAGATGTGAAAAATCTCACCATGAGTTGATCCTGGATAATATCCTACTGGGACCCCAATGCCTAATGCACCAGCAGCTAGTCTTGATGCCACCATATCTTCAACCTTATCAAAAGCACTTTCGTCTAGTGATTGGTATGCCGATCGACCTATATTGATCTGTAGCTTTAACAGACGAGCACTATTATATCCTTCTTCTATGATAGCTTTTTTAGCCTCTTGGAAGAGAGCATCATATTGGCCCATGGCCATACTTCTGATGGTACTATGTGGCACAGTAGCACCATAATTCACGATACTCTTTCCAGATTTAGCCTTTATCCAATCTTCGATAAATGGTATGCCCCCTTCTAACTCTAAGGCTGTTGTGACCCCATCCCTAACTTGATATCGATGAGCATCATTAGTCATGCCATGTACGTGTGGGTCTATGAACCCCGGAGTTACGATTAGTCCAGTAGCATCTATAACTTGTTTTCCAGTTATGTTATCGGTAGTAATAGTACTTATCTGGTCTCCTATGATACCGATATTACGATTGCCCGTAAAGTTGGTTGCTGGGTCCATGACGGTTCCATTGAGGATCACGATGTCATATGAAATCTGACTATGGACTGGAGGGCACCATGCTAGGACGATAAGTACTAGAAGTATTCTAATCATAAGATGGATATAAGTAATCAAGGAGTGATAAGATACTTATTATCGTCAACCTTACAGATCAGTAACTTTGGTTTTTGAGGATTAATGAATGCACATCAAATTAGAAAACCCATCCTTCGCGCTCGATCAAAGAAGTGATATGAGCGAGATGATGGTCACAGTGCCAGCTATATAATTGTGTCATGTCATCTAAGCTTAGATTAGATGTCCACTCTGGATGACTCAGTTCTTTAGCGAAGTCACTTGCACTCATACGTTCTAAGAGAAGTGTCCATCGAGCATGTATGGCCTTGAGCATATTCAGTGAAAACTTGATAGGGGCAGCAGATGCATCAGGTAGATCTGCCCATGTGGCTTGATCATAAGCTTTGATCACAGGAGTGTCTTCGGTGAGCGTCCATCGATATCTGATATAACTATTGACATGGCTATCCGCGAGATGGTGTATGAGTTGTCTCACAGTCCAGCCTTCAGGACGATAGGGAGTGTCAAGATGTTCTTCGCTCAGCTCCATGACGACTGTTGTCAGTCTCTGAGGAAATGATTTCAGATTAGCTACAAGTATAGCTCGTTGTTCTGCAGATATGCTTTCTTGTCTCTCAAATTTTCCGATAGGGTACTTCAGCTGTTCGATGTCCATCTTGATAATTTTGGCTTTAGAGTGCAAGGATAGGATATATACACTACTTTAGATGAGATCACTTACGTAAATAGTTTAATCTTATGCCACTCAATCGCAGAGATGCCATCACTAGCCTGGGTTCCATAGCCGGTGCCTTTACTCTTGGTAAGACAGGACAGGTTTTATCTAAAGATCAAAAAATAGAGATACCAAAAGATACGGTTATACTTTTTCAAGGTGATTCTATCACAGATGGAGGTAGAAACCGAGGCGCTTACTATGCTAATCATCCTCAAGGCATGGGGCAAGGGTATGTAAGACACATCGTCACGGATCTACTTGGTCAGTATCCAGATAAAAATCTGAGATGCTATAATCGAGGTATAAGTGGTCATCGAGTTTTTGAACTAAGAGATAGATGGAGCGATGACTGCCTGCACTTGTCACCTGATGTACTTAGTATTTTGATTGGAGTCAATGACTTCTGGCATACCATCGACTTTGGATATGATGGCACCGTTAAAGTATATGAAGATGACTTCACTGCTCTTATAGAACGAACCTTAAAACATTTGCCTGATACTAAATTGATTATCGGTGAACCATTTGTACTGCACGAAGGAAGTGCGATCAAAAAAGACAAGTGGATAGGAGTATTTGAAGGCTATCAAACAGCCGCAAGAAGGGTTTCAGATCGGTTTGGTGCGACCTTTATACCTTATCAGACTTTGTTTGATGAGGCCCTTCAGTCAGCCTCGACAGATTACTGGTGTCCAGATGGTGTTCACCCATCTATGGCAGGTAACTATCTTATGGCACATGCCTGGTTAGAGGCATTTGCGAAAGCGATAAAGTAGCCTTATTCGTCTTTTTCGATCGCTGGATGGAAGTTTTTCTGAACCTTTTCTAGGATTCTTACAAAGAGATTTATCTCTTGTTCATATACACCATCGAACCCGTTTTTGGCTGTGAGATGAAAAAGCCGAGTGGCTTTACCATGTATTTCATTTCCGTAAGGGGTAAGATATAGACGCTTTGCTCTCCGATTAGATTTATCGGGTACGCGCTCGATCATCTCCTTGTTCTCAAGTAACTTGACGATACGAGATATAGAGGCAGGTTCCTTGCGGGTAGCTTCTGCGACCTTGGACTGTGTAACTCCTTGCTTTTTATATATCGAACTAATGACCATATACTGATCATAGCTGATATCCAGCTTATTAGTATGAAATGACCGATTAATCAAATCTCTATAGCGCTGTATAATCTCTTCAGCCGACAACAATACTTGAGTCGCATTTCTGAGTAAAAAACTCATAATCTGTAGGTATCCGTTTTAATAGTAACGGAGACTATAATCTGCGCTAGAAAGATAGTAAGCCTGATTGGATATCACACCTCTTCCTATGTTAATTCATTTGAAAGTGACACAATTATGACAAGCCTTCTTTGATGAGTTTGGCTTTTTGATTGCCTACGTGAGTGGCTAGATCTTCGATAGAGGCTTCTTTGATCCTTGCGACAGATCCGTATGTGGAGAGTAGTAGTCGAGTAGTCTTGGGCCCTATACCATCTATTTTTTCGAGCTCTGAAGTCAGAAAATCTTTGGATCTTTTGTCTCTATGAAAGGTGATAGCAAACCTATGGGCTTCATTGCGCGCTTGCTGTATCAACTTGAGACTCTCAGACTTTTTATTGATATACAAGGGGATAGGGTCGCCTGCGAAAAAAATCTCCTCCAGACGTTTGGCAATGCCGATGGTGGTGATCTTTTTTTCTAGTCCGAGCTTCTTGAGACTTTTGACAGCTGCATGAAGTTGACCTTTGCCACCATCGATGATGATCAGTTGTGGCAGGCTTTTGTTTTCATCGATGAGTCGCTTATAGCGCCGATATACGATTTCCTCCATCGAAGCGAAGTCATTAGGCCCCTCCACAGTCTTGATGTTAAACTTGCGATAATCTTTTTTCGAAGGGCGAGCATTCTTAAAGACTACACAAGAAGCTACCGGTTGTGCGCCTTGGAGATTACTGTTATCAAAGCACTCTAGATGTATAGGCACTTCATCCATGTTGAGGTCCGACTGAAGAGTTTTCAGGATGCGCTCGGCTGGTGTCTGTCTCCGGATCTGGGAGATCTCAAGCTTCTTTTTTTGTAGTATGAAGTACTTGATATTTTTAGATGATAGATCTAAGAGCTTCTTTTTATCTCCACGCTGAGGTATCGTCACTTCTATCTGTGGGTCAGAGATATCCACTTCGATAGGAGTTACAACC
>CAYYBR010000236.1:0-6709 GCA_964470035.1 uncultured Saprospiraceae bacterium | reverse complement strand
ATCAATCACGACATATCATCTAAGGTAGATGTAACCTTCAGTTACTTTCTGAATGATATCTCTAATGAGATAACTAGCCAACTGAATCGAGAGACATTTGGAGAGAACACAAGCTTCTTTGATGAAGAAGTTAATCAAGAGTTCAACTCATCAACTAATCATAGATTCAATACTGAGTTCAATATAGAGATCGACTCTTCTCAAGATCTAGAAGTAAGATCCGGCTTCACGCTTAATGATGGATCAGCTATTTTCTTAGGTCTGGCTGAGAGATTGGATAATACTCTACTACGACAAAACAGCAGTCAGCAAGATTATGCTAATGATGGTGGCGACCATGAGTTCACAGGACAACTAACTTATCGCAAGAAGCTTGGAAAAGTAAAGAAGAAGGTATTTACCATACAAGCCAACTTCAATGACAACAGCAGCGATAGCGATGGACAACTTAATTCCGACAATATATTCTTTGAAGATGGCACTCAATCATTTATCAATAACATCGTACAGTTACAAGATCAAATTGATGAGGGTAACAGCTACCGCATACAAACTTCATTTGTCACACCGATCAGCTTAAAAACCTTCTTAGAGGCAAAATATACCAGACGTAACTTCAATAATGAATTGGAACGAACAGTCGAAGACATCATCACTGGCGACGCCCTTGTTAATGAAGACCTCAGTAACGAGTATCAAAGAGACTACGTATATGATAGAGCCGCTCTAGTATGGCACCTCAATGCAGAACGCACTAATCTAAGTATAGAAGGAGCCTTTCAAAACTCAACACTTGAAGGGGATATCATATCAGAGGACCTTTTTATAGAGAACAGAGTTTTTAGATTTTTACCTCGACTTAATTTTAGACACGATATAGGACAGTCACAAAATATAAGACTCACCTACTCTACTAGCGTTAATGAACCTTCCATCCAACAGCTACAACCAGTACCTGACAACTCAGATCCGATCAATGTCTTTATTGGCAATGCCAATCTCGTACCTGAGTATACACATACGCTAAGACTCAACTATGTGAATTTCGACCAATTTTCATTTAGATCGTTCTTTGCATTTATCAATGCACGATACACCCGTAATAACATCACCAATCAAACTATATTGGATGAGAATTTCACGCAACTCACCCAACCGATCAATGTAGACTACGATCTCAACCTGTCAGCTAATTTGAATTTTAGTACGCCACTAAAACTGCTAAAAACTCGACTCAACATCGGCACACGACTTACTTATCAAAACAGCCTTGTTTTTATAAATGCTATCGAGAATACCAGGAACAGATTTACCCCAAGCATCAACGCTCGGATTGAAAATCGCAGAAAGTCTAAAATCGACTGGGAGATCGGAGGTAGTTTCAGACATAATCTAACCTCCTATAATCTCAGCGATAGAAACCAGTCGTTTTCTACATCGGGACTATCCTCGGATATTACCTATAAGTTTACTAAGACCTTCTCAGCTTCCACTTCCGTAAATGTTGATTTCTACTCGGAAGAACAATTTGGAGAAGCTACAACGATCCCTATCTGGAAAGCTAGTGTTTCTAAATTTTTCTTGAAAGATCAAAAGTTGCAAGTAAAGCTCTCTGTCTTTGATATCCTCAATCAAAATGTCGGCATATCCAGATCCAATGGATTGAACTTCATAGAAAATAGCGAGATCATCTCTTTAGGTCAATATGGGATGCTATCAGTGATCTATGCGATAAGAAGCGTAGGCCAAGGAGGTGGAGGCGCCAGAGGCGGCGGCGGTGGCGGCTTTAGGATGTTTAGAGGGCGGTAACCTTGAGTACTATAACTTCAAATTAGGTCATAGAGCCCTCTTCAACTCAACCCATCCTTATTAAATACATAGCGAGGATCTATCGTCTTGCCAGATAGTACATCTACGAGATGCTGGACGGTCAACACACACATCTCATTATAAGTAAGCGTGGTGAGGCTCGCACTGTGAGGGGTGACGTAGACATTGTCCATCTTTAACAATGGCGAATCAGGAGCAGGCGGTTCTGTAGCCAAGACATCTCCTGCAAATGCAGAGATCGATCCTTGTTCTAATGCGCTGATCAACTCTTTATCACTTATGATGCCTCCTCTTGCAGTGTTGATCAGTATAGGTCGGTGAGGGTTCTCAATGAAGGAAGTAGCTGTGAGCAGGCCTCTTGTCTCATCCGTCAGTGGTAGATGTATACTGATGATGTGCGCATCTCGCAAGAGCACCTCAAGTGCAACTTGTACGTATGGCGCCTCGAGCTTCGATCTATTAAAGTAGATCACATTCATACCAAATGCCTTGGCTAAGTGGCCTACCCTTTTTCCTATATCTCCCATGCCTATGATGCCCAGCGTCTTAGTACGAAGCTCATCTCCAGCATAGTGTTTTCGATCGGACCATCGGCCAGCATTTACGGAAGTGATAGAATCAACCATCTTACGCTGCGCTGTCAGCATCAGGGCCAGTGTGTGCTCTGCTACCGTATCTGCATTACTGCCAGGTGCGTTGATGACTTTTATGCCTTTCGAAGTTGCATGCTCGACCGCCACGTTATCAAGGCCGACTCCACAACGAGCTATGACGCGCAATCCCTCACAAGCATCTATGAGCGCCGTATCTACCCTGCCCTTGCCTCTTGTGACAATACCATGGATCTCATGACTGCCGATGACTTCATCACCACGATCGGGCGAAGGAGCTTCGATGATATGAGTGGTACTAGCTAGCAAATCCAGCGCTTCCTTTGTGATGGATTCTAGGAGGAGGATATTGGGCAAAGACGAGTCTGTCATCATTAGTTATTTGCCGTGGTACAGAGTGGCATTTTCACTTTTATAGCCTCTGAAGTCATTGCGACCACTTACATACAGCCCCTCTTGATAAAGCTCGTCTTCAAAGATCCGGACATCTGGTTCGTACGTGGGATGCGATGACAGTTCGATAAGATTTTGAGAAGGATCTCTTATAAACATCTGCATGGCACCATCAGGCAGACGCCTTACCTTCCCCCAAGGATGGATGTCGATGATGCCTAGTTTTTTACACCTGAAAAACATCGCATTAAAGTCATCTACCTGCACGCAGACGTGACCTCGGTATGATTGCTTGTCTTCCCACTCAGTTAGGTGGAGTTGTTGGTCATCCGTGATCTTAAAGAAGGCTGTCGGATAGTCAAAGACAAATGCCGCAATCGGCTCCAATCCCATCTCATGTTCGTAAAACTCTGCCGCCTTCTCAAGTTGATCTACAACAAGGGTGACATGATTGATCCGAGTTATCTTTGCCATGACTATATATTTTTAGCATATTCTTTCACAAAGTCTTCATCCAAGGTGAGCCCAAGCCCTGGTCGTCCAGGGCGAGTAACAAGACCATCACTAACCTCGGGATCCTCTTGACAGAGTTTATACATCAGTGGATTGCCTCCTAAGGAAAACTCTATCACTACGGCTGAAGGAGATGCAAAGGCGACATTGACCCCTGCCATAAATGAAATCACCGAGCCCCAACAGTGCGGTGCTAACTCTAGTTGATAAGCAGCAGCTAATGCACTTATACGCATCGTCTCAGTGATACCACCACAGATGCCAGGATCAGGCTGAAGTACATCCACCGCTCGATGCTGCAGTAACTCTACGAAGTCAAATCTCGTATACTCACTTTCTCCAGCTGCTATGGGTATATGTGTCGATTGCCTTACTTCGGCTGTGCCTATCTTATTATCTGGAGATATGGGTTCTTCAAACCAGTACAGGTTGCAGTCTTCTACACCCTTACAATATCTCTTTGCTTCGGGCACACTAAAAGTGCCGTGGGCATCGGTCATGATCTTTATATCTGGCCCTAGTGCTGATCGCGCAGCTTGGACTCTTGCGATGCTATAGTCTACCGTATCATCCATAGACCCTACGCGCATCTTTACACCTTTATACCCCTGAGTCACATAACCACTCAGCTGCTCGCCTATCTGATCAGCATCAGCCCAACCGCCACTGGCATATGCTTCCATCTGATCACGACAGGCCCCACCTAACAGACCCACTACTGGCACTCCCAAGTCTTGGCCTTTAAGATCCCATAAGGCCATATCTATACCGCTCATAGCAGAGATGGTCGTACCACGATTAGCAAGTATAGGAAAGGTACGTCCTCGTGCTAAGGCATAGTGATCGCGACTGCCGTTGTATGACAGCTCCCATATCCGTGATATATCATGGATGGACAAGCCTATCAGCTTATGTTTTAGCTCATGGGTGATACAGGCGACTATGCTTGCACATGACCCTGATGCCCCTACCGCCGCCTTGGCTTCTCCCAGCCCTACTCTACCATCATCACTGATAACCTTGACTAGACACATGTCGAAGTGTGTGAGTCGTCCATAGTCCGATCTCCACTGTCCCTTCACCGGTATAGGTACACTTATCCAATGAGCTTCTATATCTGCGATAGTCATATCAATGGCTTGAGGGTATCATAAGAACGCTGAGTCAAAAAAGTATAGAACTCGTCTGTCAGAGCAGAGCTGCCATGGTCTTCTAAAAACTTCTTTTGCTCTGGGCTGAGTCCGACAGGGTTGGCATCTATACTGCCAGGATGAGGATTAGCAGGTGTGCGATCTATAGGAGCAGCAAACTCCACCGAGAGTACCTCATCGTATCCCACATCTTTAAGTGTCTCGATGATCTTCACCCAGTCGAGATGTCCCATGCCTGGAGCAAAGCGATTGTTATCGGCTACATGGAAGTTGACAAGTCTATCAGCACAAAGTTTTATCGTCTCATAGTAGTTATCTTCCTCCAGATTCATATGGAAGATATCGAGACATATGCCACAGTTAGGACCCACTTCTTTTGCAAGCGCTAGCGCTTGAGCGCCTCTATTAATGAAGTAGGTTTCAAATCTATTGATGGGTTCTATACCTAGTCGAACGTTGTGTTGCTCAGCATGATCATAGCAAGTCCGCAAGCTTTCGATAGCCCATGTCCACTCCTCTTCGGGAGTGCCATCTGGTATGATCTTACCTACAGTGGCCGGTACTACTGAGACCATCTTACCACCAAGCGCGCCCACCATCGTGATGATGTCTTTGACATATCCTACAGACTGCCTCCGCTGATCTGGATCCTTCGCTATAAGATTACGCTCTTCTAACATCAAGGTCACTGATCCATAGCATTGGATACCGTAGTTATCAAGCAAGCTTTTAGTAGCAGGTATATCATACATAGATGGCTCACCTTGGATCTCTATATAATCATATCCTATAGCAGAGATACGTCTTAGGGTATCTTCGAGAGTCTCTGCGCGCATCCAGTTATGTATCGCTAGTTTCATGGATTGCTTTTAGGTAAGATAGTAAAAGTGCGCTTCACTACGAGTGCCTACGTAAGCTTTGCTTAGCAAATCAAATCCTCGACCACTTTACATTTGAAGGGTAACAACCATCACATACGAACGCTACGAAGTCGGACGACACAAAGACTCATTAGAACTATTCTTGCGAAAGAGAGTTGGAGAAGTTTACAGTACGAATGTAGTCGCTCACCAAGTGAAGCGATCAGCTATACTGTTAGCTCAACCTTTAGCTGCATTATGCACTGTATGATGATTGGCAGAGGAAACTGCTCAATCCCTACATGAACCCCAAGTCTTAAAGATTTACTGTCTGACTAAGCGGCAAACATGTTCTTTATCGTCGCCTTCGAGCTTAACTACATAGACACCAGACTCTAGCCCACTTACATCAAGCGTTCTTATGTTTCTGATATCTTCTAGTATCACTCTTCTTCCTAACTGGTCATATACGGATACTGTATTATACTCTTCCGCTCCTTCTATTATCACTGAAGAGGATGCCGGATTAGGAATTAACTGCACGTTGATGTCAAAGACATCATTCACATTAGTGGCTAGTCGCTCACCTACACCAAATATTCTCACTTCAGTAAGGCTTATCCATGGCCCAGTATATACAGCTGCACTCATGACAGTAATCCTCACATATCTGGCTTCAAAATTATCAACAGAATTGACAATAGGAGCCTCGGGTGTGCCTGGTATGATGTTATCTGTTCTATCTACGATAGTTGTAAAAGGACCTTCTTCATTTTCAGCAGCTTCAATAATGAATTGATACGCTCTGTCTTCAAAACAAACGATCTCTGTCTGAGTGATTGGGACCATTTCTCCCAAGTCAATGGTAGCTGACTGTGGAAATTCGCGCACTGACCAACGGGTATCTGTATCATCATCTACAAGGTTAGCTTCTACATTTTCTCCATCTGGAGTCCCAGTTCCCACTGCTAATTGATCTAAAGACCAGTTGAACTCTGTTGAAAGAGCAAGGACTTCTATCACTTTCGAATCCACATGTCCCCCTTCAGCTGATGTCACAGTGATGGTTACATCTCCCTGACCCACTGCAGTTAATTCGCCATCTTCTGAGACTGTAGCAATACCAGTATCTGAAGATTCATATACCAAGTTTTGGTTCGTTGCATCAGCAGGTACTACGGATGCTTGCAACTGAACGTTAGCCCCTACAGCTATCGCTCCGTTGATGCCTGTAAGCTCTGCACCTATGACATTCACCTGCTCGCGTACGGTAACAAAAGAACTCAAAGAAGTCTTAGACCCTCCTTCGTTATCAGTAGCTCTGGCGGTTAAAGTATATTCTCCTTCCGGC
>CAYYBR010000235.1:0-6739 GCA_964470035.1 uncultured Saprospiraceae bacterium | reverse complement strand
GTTAAAAGGGGCACATTTTCTTCTTCAAGAAGGTAGAGCAGAAGAAATATTTACTCCAGAAGACTTTTCAGAGGAGCAAAAAATGATAGCGGACACTACAACACAGTTTGTAGAGCAAGATTATCAACCACTAGCAGATCGTCTTGAGCAAGGCGAACATGATCTGAATAAGGACCTCTTACAGAAACTAGGAGAGCTTGGATTATTAGGCACTCACATGCCAGAGCAATATGGTGGGATGGAGATGGACACTAATACCAACACGATCATCGCTGAAGTAATCGGAGGTACAGCAGCATTTTCGACGACCTTTGGTGCTCACACCGGTATCGGTATGTTACCGATCTTATACTTTGGTACAGAAGAACAAAAGAATAAGTATCTACCTGATCTAGTAAGCGGAGAAAAAGTAGCCTGCTACTGCCTTACAGAACCTTCTTCTGGATCCGACGCTCTAGCAGCAAAGACAAAGGCGGAGCTATCAGAAGATGGGAAACACTATATCCTTAATGGACAGAAAATGTGGATCTCTAATGCAGGATTTGGGGATGTCTTTATTGTATTTGCGAAGATCGATGGTCGACATTTTACAGGATTTATAGTCGAGAAAGGGTGGGAAGGACTCTCTTTGGGTGCAGAAGAAAAAAAATTAGGCATTAAAGGATCCTCTACTCGTCAGGTCTTTTTCGAAAATGTAAAAGTGCCTGTAGAGAACCTTCTTGGAGAGCAAGGAGAAGGACACCAAATAGCATTTAATGTACTCAACACAGGTAGATATAAGATAGGACCTATGGCTTTAGGTGGTGCAAAGGGCATCATCAAGTTATCGGCAACCTATGCTAATGAGAGAATACAATTTGGTCAACCGATTGCTTCTTTTGGAGCTATACAATCAAAGCTAGCAGAACAAGCTCTCCAGACATATGCAGTCGAATCAGCCGTCTATAGAACATCTGGGCTTATCCAAGACCATATCGCACAACTCAAAGAGGAAGGCCAGTCTTACGCAGAATCAAAACTCAATGCCGCAGAGGAGTACGCACTAGAAAGCAGCATCTTAAAAATCTGTTCTTCGGACAACGTCAATATGGTTGCCGACGAATGTGTACAGATTCATGGAGGCATGGGTTTTAGCGAAGAAACGCTGGCAGCGAGAAGTTATAGAGATAGTCGTATCGCAAAAATCTACGAAGGCACTAATGAGATTAATCGTATGCTTATGCTCAACCTCGTTTTTAAAAGGGCGATGAAGGGGCACCTGGATATAGCGACTCCTGCTTTGAAGATCCAACAAGATCTTCTGTCAGGATCCAAGTCGGAAGACTTGGATAAAAGCCCAGAACAGAAGGCTGTAGAAAACTTTAAGAAAGTAGCACTTATGCTCATAGGATCAGTTGCCCAACTTGCCATGAAAGGCAAGATCAACATGAAGCACGAGCAGGAGATACTTATGAACCTAGCTAATATTCTGACAGATGCCTATCTGGCAGAGTCGACATATCTCCGTACAACAAAGCACCCTTCAGCCATAGGAGAGGCTATAACAAAAGTCTTTTTGAGAGGTGCTAATGATCGCATCTATCAGCAAGCACTAGAAGCTGTTGGTTCTTTCGTATTACCAGAGAAGCAAGCTGGCTATGTATCAGCGATCAGAAAGTTCTGCTCTTATCCACTTGTGAATGTGAAAGAGTTGAAAAGGGCTATAGCTGGGGAGGTAATAGCGGCAGAGGGCTATTTCTTATAATAACCTCTTATGGGTCTTTGGATTGAAAATCTGGATGACCAGTAACTTTTAGGGAAAAGCCCATAATTCGAGAAGCTTCCTGAAGATATCGATCGTAGGTGACAGGTCCGTGGCCTCCTTCGTAATCTATATCTAGTATTGCTAGATTGGTTGTATTCATTTGAAGTTTGGCAACTATTTTAGAAGACATCCATGGTGCAGCCCTCGTATCGTTCATCCCAGCTATTAAATAAATAGGAGGATAGCTTTCATTTTGAATCAAATTGTGATAAACATCCATCTCACACAAGTATTCGTATTCCTGTGGATTTTCTACGGATCCAAACTCTTCAACTCCTCCTTTGCCATATAAAGATGCTTCGAGTTTAGTCATATTAAGTAACCCTCTTTCAATAACAGCACCTGCGTATAAGTCAGGACGCTTCGCCCAGGCATTTCCAACAGTTATGGCGCCAGCACTTACACCATGGACTACAATATTCTTAGCAGAGGTAAATTTATTTTCGATCAAGTATTCAGAACAACTAATTAAATCTTTCCATGAATTGGCTTTGTTTTCTTTTCTCCCTTTTTCATGCCAAACAGCTCCTTTTTCGCCACCTCCTCGTACATGGGCCCAAGCTAGAATTCCCCCACGATCGCACCATGATTTTAAGTATTCGCTTTTTCTTGGCTCATTGATATGGCCATATGCCCCATAGGCATTCATCAAAACAGGAGCAGACCCATCTAATTGTAAACCTGCCTTGTAGACGACAGAAAGTGGAATATCAACATCATCATGACCCTTAATGATTAGTTGCCGTATTTCATAATCTTGAAAACTGGTTTTTGTGTCTACATCAATGAAAGACACAAAGGAATTGTCTTCTGTATCATATATAAATGTTTTCTCGGCAGAAGTCCAGCCAGAGATGCTTGTAATTGCCAGAGATGATAGATTACTAGTCGTAACGCCTAGTGCCCCAGCTTCATAAGGCAGATCGGGTGCAATAGATAAGCCTTCAAATCCTAACTGACTAAGTTGTGCATTAACCCCATCTTTAATTTTAACATAGAGGACTTTGTTATTTGTGACTTCAAGCTCATCGATCACAAAAGAACTGTCCGCAGGAACTACAACTTCGAAATTATTAAAATCAAACGAAGGGATATTCGTTTTACGAATTTCAAAATTTTCATTATCCTGGGCGGAGGTATAATATAATTGGTTGTTGTTATTTTCGAAAAACTTAATCTTCTCTTTTTTATCCCAAGCAAACTGCCATGTCAAATTCTCTAAATCTGCCATGTCAATTTTAGTCCAGTAAGTATCTCTAAAACGAGACGTTGATGACATGGCACAAAGTAAAATTTGTTCATCAGCATCTAAAAGATAACCTAATGGATAGTCTTCATTTGAAAGGTTGAGTTCTGGAAATTTAGCTGCAGAGAAAAGATTAGTACATTTTAAGCCAGTCTCATCAAAATCACAAAGGCGGAGTTCACAATCCTTGAGAAAATTAGCACTAGATTCATCTATATCTGGTATATAAGTGTAGAGAAAACTATTACTGTTTTTTAACCAATTAATCCCCCCGAAACCAGTTGGGAATGCATTTGGCACCGAGTATGGCAGTAATTCACTTTTGACTAAATCATAGAGAAAGATAGTTGAAAATTCTTCTCCTTGATCAGAAACTCCTACAGCTACTATCTCTGAATTAGGAGCTATTTTAAAGTAGTTTATCGTAGGGTTATTTTGAAAACTTGAAGGATCGAGAATTTTATGAACCTGTCTAGTAGATTTACTGAACCTATAGACACTATAGTCCTCCTCACGCGATAAACTACCTAAAAAGAAAATGGTTTCATCATCAATAATTTGGAACCTTAAAAAAGTATGTTGTCCGCTCCAGAGCTCGTAATCTATTTCCTGAATTAGAGTGTCTTTAAATGGAATTTCATCGAAAAAAGATGATGCGAGCAGATCTTGATCCATGACCCAATCGTATAAACGAGCCGAATCAGTTTCCATGTATTGAAATACATCTTCAGAGCACCCCCTATCTGATAGAAGAAAAGAAGGCTCTTTTATAGAACTACATGAATTCCATATAAGAGAGGTTAATAAAAACAGGATTACAATGCGAGACATAAAAATGAGTTATTAGCTCAAAAGTAGAGCTAATAACCCATAAAAAATAGTCTTGATAAACAAAGCTATTTTTTCGGTTTTGTAGGCACGATAGAACATTTTACCGTAGGCCTAGTCATATCGGTATCTAATTCCCCCCCTTTGATTTGAATTGTAGATTCAATTTTGGTTACTTCAAAAAAATCTAGACCGACTTTCTTTTCACTTTTCTCTTTCATATCTGTTTTGTGTTTAGTTTGCAATATTCTTTTTCAATATATTCCTTACAACTTATACCTTCGAATTTATAGAATGCTCGATTAAAAGTTTTAGCATTGTTGAATCCACACTCGAGAGCCAATCCTTCTATGGAATAATGATACAGAAAGTTATGTTTTGTTATTTTGTTTTTTAATGATTTAATTCTATTGCTGTTAACATAGTTCGTAAAGCTTTGGCCCTTATGTTTGTTGATAACGTGGGACAAATAGGTTCTATTAGTATTTAATTGCACCGATAAGCCTTCTAAAGAAAGATTAGAATCACAAAATTTAGATTCCTTCTCCATTTCGTTCAGACGATCTAGTAGGCTTTGTTCATGATCACTATTTTTTAGGCCTTTTGATTCTTTTTCTTTCGAAGTAATTATCTCGACAGAACCAAGTGCGGTTTTCTTTTCGTTATAAAAGAGTAGAAAATAACAAGCCAAGGTTACAACGGCAAATAGTGAAATATAAACGATATTGTTATGTTGGTATGTAGGTGTCTGCAATTTATTGTGACTCTCTGCTAATGAAACCGCTAGTTCTGTATCATCAATTATTTTTCGCGACATTGATTGTTCTACCTTTTCAAGTTCATTGGACACAAAAATTAATTTCTCTTTATCTGGATTATTATTGGATAAAAAGTTGAGCATATCAACAAGTGCTTTTTGAGTTGAGCGCGAACATAAATGAGGATGCGATTTTTGGATTATTAATAGTTTATCTAGTTCTTCCTTGGCTTGTGGGTATGAGTTAAGACCAAGATAGCCTCTTACGAGATGAAGTAAGATATTGGCTTTATAGCTAACGTCGTTGTTAAAATGTTTTGAGGCGGATTGAAGTGTTTTAACGCCGGAGATGTAATCATTTTGTCTTACTAATAAAACACCTCTGTTAACGCTAAAATTCATGCGCATATCAGTGTTGTCAAGAGAAGTAGATAAGCGCTCACCCTTACCAATAAGAATTTTGGCAGCTTCATACTCTTCCAAATTAGTCTTGAGCGAAGAGTATGTTAAGAGAAAAATGAGATAGGCATTTGAATTGTTAAAAACATGACTCGCATCTTGGAAATATAAGTCTATATCCTTTAGAAGTAGATCTGCTTTCCCATATAGGTTTAATTCGATGTATAATGAAGCCATCAAAATATTTGCTTCGACTGTTCTCACTTGATCTTTTAAGTCTTTTGCTATTTGTTGAGCTTCTAACAAATATTGAATCGCTTCTTTGACCTCAGAATAAGCGGAGAGATTATAATAACAAGAGTACAATAGAGTTTTTTCTCCCGCTTTTTTACCGTATTCTATAGCTCTATGTAAATATTCACGACTGGCTTCATATTGATTAATGCTTAGTGCACGAAGTAGATTTATTCGTGCTACATCATAATTATTAGAAGTGTCAAGTTTAATCTCGAGTTGCTTAAGGATTAGGCTACAATTATTCTCCTGACCGAAGTGTTCATAATACTTATAGAAGAGGTCATTAAACGCCAGAGAATTCAGTTCCATCTCTGTAATTAAAGGGGCTTGATCGACACTTATTGAAAGATCTTCGTCAAGGTCTATAGCGGTACAGGTGTAAGACAAAATAAATAGTAAAAGGTAGGTTAGTCCTCTTCTGCTGTATATTAAATGGAGGGCGGTTTTTCGCACACAGGTGCTATGATATAGGCTTAAATCCTTAGTCTTCATTCTATCCTTAGTCTATTCTAAGTTAATAAAAGATCTGTTGATTGTCAGTTTTGTCAGATCAAATTTTGTCAGGACTGCGACGGGCTTGATAATTCAAAAAAAGAATTTTTCACAACCTGCTGTTTGGCGGATCGAAACATCCGACACCTAAGTGTGTATGAGTTCATTTCTATTATTTTCGCACAAGTTGCTGATAATCAGTTAATTAACACGCGAAAGGATATAAACAATTGATCAATTGTCCACCGCATTTGATCATTGGTCAGCTGTTGCTTTTGCAGGGATGTCAGAGAGACAATAGGTTTAGGGCTAAGAATGAAATATTCTATTCTTAAATATCAGTTTAATCGTCATGTGTATAATGATATAATTTTATATCACTGGACAAACGCATAATATTCAGTAAAAATGTCACAATAAGGCAAATAGAATAGACAATATTTACAAAATTGATAAATATATAGATAAAATGTAATTGGAGTAAAATCTAAAGAGAGCTAGATATGTCAGCACAAATGATTCAGGAAATGAAGATGGAACAATCCGTCACCCTAAGAATAGAGGATATCAAAAAACCTTTAGCCAGAATACTTGAGGTTCAAGAGCTTTACAAAATCGGAGCTCTCAGCGACTCAATAGATTATAGTAATAAAGAAGCCTCAAACGTGATAAAGCTAAATGCTCAAAAAATCGAAAGATTAATAGATGAGATACTGGAGGTAGAAAGGGCTAAGTTGATTAAGAAAAGAGACCCTGTCATTTTTGGCATACTACAAGAGCAAGGGGTGGTTGAACAGGCTGACATAAAAATCACCCAACCTGACAAGGCGTGGCTAAAAGAAATTGAGAAATACGTTTATTCAAACATTTCTTCTCCAGACCTTAAGCTTAGTGACATAGCTTTTGAGGTGGCAGT
>CAYYBR010000234.1:0-6746 GCA_964470035.1 uncultured Saprospiraceae bacterium | reverse complement strand
ATACAATTTTTACTTAATACAATGCTACGTAATGATGGTAAATCGAGAAGGTATATAGCGATGTCTACTAATCGAGGAGATCGATTCATAATGTTCGCAAAACCTGGACAGGCCAAACTATTATCAGAGAAGTACGGATTTTATTTAGTAGATGAGTTTTAATAATCTAGGGCAATGAAGGAGAGTTTATGGACAAAGGGATTTGTGCAAGAATACACTGTCGAGGGATGGAAAAGTTTATTTCTGATAATAGTGACATGGAGATGTAATGTGTTATTGTCCAATTAACATGAAAGAACTCATAATCCTCGCTGTTGTAAGCGTCCACGCTTATAACAAACTATACTAGGCATCTTTACTGAGCAAATAACCAACTTAAGCGTAGACGTTTAATACGGCGTCAGGTTTGGGGTTAAAATTCTACTACCTAAATATCATGTTCTAAAGCAACATTTCTTCAAAAACTAGAGATAGAAGAAATAACAGACTAAATCAATCACTATGTATGAAAAGACATATGAAACCTGACAAATGTTACCTAATTAGCCAACATGAGTTCGGAACATAAACAAAGAAGGGATTAGTAGATAATACCTCTGTCATCCTGATACCGATACCCGCGCTTGTATCAGTGATTAGGACAGCTTGTTGCGATTCAGGCTCTTGAGCATTGTGGATAAGTGCCATCAAAAAGATCATGACTACCATCAATGTCCAACGTTACAGCGATGTGTTTTTCTAAGTGTCTAAAAAGTACAAACCAGTCGTAATTAGTTGACTTGGTGAAGGGTGGAAATGGCAGTTTATGCTTCACTGCACACTAGTATGGAATCGCAAAGCCGTGTCTACTCACAAGTGACCAACTTGAAAGGAAAGCTATGACACTTTTTCATATTTCCCTAGCGAGACATAAACAGAGGTGCCTTCTGTATTGTCTATCCTAATATCACCGCCCAATTGAGCAACTAGGGCATTGATAAGCTTATATCCGAAAGAAGAGTTATAATTGCTAATATCAGCGTCCATCATGCCCACACCGTTATCCCCGACAACTAATAGCAAGCGCTCTTCTACTTCCTTTAACTCCACACTAACCCTCCCCCGTCTCTCATCTGGAAATGCATACTTCAAGGCATTAGTGATTAACTCATTAGTAATTAGGCCAATGGGCACGATAGTATCTACATCGAGATTTAAGGACTCCACATCTAGGTCTAACTTAATTCTTTCTTCATGGATATTATTACTCTTAAACAGACCAGTGATCAGTTTTGTAAAATACTTCTTGCTGTCAACTCCTGTGAGATTATCTTCTTTATATAAATCTTGATGTATCAATGCCATCGACCTTACCCTATCATGACCTTGCTGTAATGCTCCTAATGCCGTTGGGTCGGTCACATGGTCTGACTGCAATCGAAGAAGAGAAGAAATGAATTGGAGATTGTTCTTCACTCGATGATGAATCTCTCTAAGGAGTAACTCTTTTTCTTCAAGCGAATTAGAAATGATGGCATTTTTCTTCTCAAGTGAATTGTTATAATTTGACCTCTGCCGTAACAAAAGGTAGATCAGAGCACAACTAGCTAGGGCGAGGCCGAGAAGGGCTAAAAGAAATTTACGAAGACGAGATGCCTTTTCTATATTTTGGGTTTTCAGCTCGTTTTGCTCGCTGAGCATATCTATCTCTTCTTGACTCTTTTCTAGCAACAAACGCTTTTCAAGATCATCTAATTCAGCTGTAAGCTCTTCTGAAAATATTTCTTCTCTGAGGCTATCCACTATAACAAGGTAGTTGTAGGCGGACTCATATCTGGATCGAGATGATTCATATTCTGAGAAAAGCTTGGAAGCCCTTAGTACACTTGACTTTCTATTAGTTTCCAATGCCGACTCATACCCCTTCTCTAAGTAGTACAATCTATCTTCGTCAAGCCCCAAATCAGTCAGAGTTTCATACTTCCTTAGATAGGCTCTTCTCATTGATTCAGGAACATTGAATTTTTCAGCATAAACAATAGAAGAATCAGCATAATCATTAGCCAATTCAAGGTCGCCCTCTACCGTAGCGATACGTGAAAGTTTTGAATAGATGGAAACTAAAAACTTTGGATATTGAGCTTCTCTTAGTGGAGGCAACACTACTTCGATATACTCTTTTGCCTTGGGATAGTTTTCAAGTTCAAAATAATAATCACTGGAGTTCATGATGATCAGGTTATATCCACTTGTACCTTTTCCTTCTTCAGACTGTTCAATGTATTCCTCCGCAATATCAAGAGCTGCTTGGAAGTCACCCAAACCACTATAATTAATCATGATGCGGTTAGTGACATTCCACATTTCATAAGGCTCTAGATACTTGGACTGTATAGCTTTGGCCTTATACAAGTTATCTAATGCTAAATAATGTTGGCCCTGCAGTCTTTCTAAATACCCCTGTAGAATGTGGCAATATGCCAAGTCCAATGATGCTCCAGAGTTATGCCAGTAATCAAAGGCTTTGCTTAATCTTTCATCAGCAATATCATATTGACCTTTATTAATAAAAGGAACACTCCCTTCCATCCATATATGTGCAATCACAGAATCATTAGAGGCAGCTATAGCAGCATCCATACCCTTGTCAAACAAAGTTATAGCAAGGTCTTCATCTAACTCTATAGACCCTTTTCCTATCTGTTCATATATACTGGCTTTTCTAAGAAAGTCGGATTCCTCCAAAGCTTCTTTTTCCAACTCGATATACGCTTCATATGTTTTTATAGGAAATTTATCCTTAAACCTTACTATGTCTTGACTATATAGTTCAACCGCGCTAAGGCTGAGGACAAAAAGTATCAACAGCTGTAGAGACAGGCACAGTTGAAGTTTTCTATTTGGGAGAATAAATTTCATATTTCGCCAACGTCTATGTGAACAGAGTATGAATCCTTATAGTTCTTGTACTCACATCTATAATACTTAGAATTCATTTTGAGTGAATAAGGACAATAATTTTTGCAATGCTTCCGCTCGACTTTTCACGTTCATTTTTCTGAATATATTGGACACATGGTACTTTGTTGTATTAATAGAGATATATCGTGTCTCACAGATTTGAGTGTTACTCATCCCTTTTACGATATCCTGTAATAACTCAAACTCTCTTTTTGACAGAGGTTCTGAAATAAGTGAAATCAGTTTCTCACGAGTAATCATCAACTGATCTAGCTCTACTTGATGTTTATATCTAGCCATCTCAATAGCTGATATGAGATCACTATCTTCATATGGTTTGACAATGTAGCCATAAGGCAAAGCTTTCTTAGCCCTCTCCAAAGTACCTCGATCGGAAAGAGCAGTAACAAATATCAATGGCACTTTCTTGTTCTCACGTACATAGCTGGCTACAGCTATACCATCAAGTTCGCCATGGATGTTTATATCACAAAGGATTAGGTCAGGTGTATGAATAGAAAGGTAGTTAATTGCATTATCAGAATCTCCATATATGCCACTTACAGCATAACCCATCTTGCGGAGACGGCTCTCAAGATCCATGGCTACGATGGCCTCATCTTCGATGATCATAATGCTGATGTCAGTATTGGATTCTCTCATATCACTTATGCAAAAGAAGTAAGATTACAACATATCACTAGCCTCACTATCTTCTTTTCTGATATCTGGCATATGATTTCTATGCGCTTAAGAAGACATTCTAATAAATAAAAGGACCAATCTGCCGTAGTTTTATAGAGCTCTAATTCCTCTTTATTCTTCATATACTAAGATTAATGAACACTTCAAAAATCAGAATTATTCCTCTACTTCTTCTAGGCGCTTCATAAGCTGTTCAATCATACTCTGTTGCGCTTTAAGTGTTTCTTCGTGTCTCTTTATAAACCCTTCTTGCTCCTTGATTGCCTCTAGCAATATCGGTACCATCTTCGTATAGCTCACCGAGAGTTGACCATCTTCATCTTTTAATACAAGCTCAGGATAGACCGTCTGTACTTCTTGGGCGATAAGTCCTATTTGCTGATCGGTATTCACCCGATCCTTCCATTTATATCGATAACCATTCATTTGCGAAAGCGAACTTAGTACATCGGAAAGTGGTGTCATCTCTTTTTTTAGTCGGATATCGCTATTCTCCATAAGTGTTCCAGCAAGTATCGCATCTCCATCTCCTTCGAGTCGAAGGACGTCTAAATTTCCGTCAGTATAGAAAAAGTTGAAGTCTGCATCTCCTGCACTCCCTGTATCCTCAGGTTTTACTGTAAAAAACCACCTTTCATCGGCCGTTCTATTAGAAAAAGCCATTCGCACAAACTCATCGCTTACATCTTCGTTCAACTCTAGCGTAGGGTTAGCTCGACTGCTTTGAGCCACTATCTCTAACTTAGCGTCTGGGAAAACAGTACCTAAGCCGACATTACCTAAATTATAATAGAGGTGATTATTGTTATTTTCCCAATCATCGACAATTGTATTCCAATTTAACTGACCATTGCCATCTGTAGTCAATACTTGATCAGCATTACCATCAATAACCGGGAAGACATAGTTAGCGAATTCTACTTGGCCATTTTGTCGGATGACCAAAGCATTTCTTCTAGTAATAGCGTTACCATTCCCAACGATTAATATGGGGCTATCTGCCAAAGGAGTAATACCCGGTTCAACTAGAGGATCATTGTACTGCCCCATTGCTATAGACCGATTACCAGCTGCAATAGTGTTAAAGCCAAGAGCTATAGCACCATTGTCTCCTGAGGCCACCGTACTTCTACCAATAGCTGTAGCGCCAAAATCTCCTGAGGCTTCACAGAATATCCCTGAAGAAAAAGAGCCAAAATCTCCTGAGGCTTCTGTCACCCAGCCAACCGCTGTAGCGCCACTATCTCCTGAGGCTGATGTGCTTCTACCAAAGGCAGTTGAAGTAGACCCGGTGGCTTTAGTGTCAAGCCCCATAGCTACAGAATTGCGACCTATGCTATCGGGGCTCCACGCATCTGAGTCTTCGAGTCTCCCAACCCGAAAAGCAGACCTAGACTTGTCAAAAAAGAACAAAGTATCATTAATATTTCCGGTCTGTGGTAGTCCATCACTCCCAAAAACAAAGTCATCTGTATCGATACCTTCACTTGGTCTGACGAGTGTACCTACCCTTTCAAATACGCCACTGTCTCCATCATTATCCGATCCAATACTCTGCCATATCGAACCATCATAGTACATAAATACACCGGAGGATATATCATATATAAGTTGTCCTTCCACAGGACTAACTACAGCTCCAGTAGTCGTCCTCGGAATTATGATGCCATCAGTTCGAATCTCGAATTCATTTTGAGCCTCGGCCGATATACTGAGAAGTGATATAGCAAACATGAATAAAAGGACCTGAGCAGCACTACTAGCAGCTATCTGTAGCAGCCCTAACTCAAATCCCTTACGTACCATGCCCGCTGAATTCTTGACATTAAGCTTGTTCTTTAGATGCTTCTTATGTGTATCTATCGCGTGTGAAGAAAGGTTGAGCAGTGCAGCGATTTGTGGAGTTGTATACTCTTGTGCTACGAGATGAAGTACCTCCTTCTCTCTATCCGATAAATAATGGTGTTGCATGACAAATTAAATTTCAACCTGAGACAAATGTCAAGTCTTTTATTCAAGGTCATCCTACACTGGAGGGTGGTTTTCGATCCAATTGGGAGTATCGCGGTAGTTGTATACATAGCGATGGTTAGCGTCGGAAGTGGTCACGATCTGTCCACACTGCGCAGTTAAACGTTCTGCTTTGATCTCAATCACATGTCTGTCGACGGCCACGTGATGATCTCTTCAGGTAACAGGATCATCGGCACTTAAGAAGTCCATCATATACATACGGTCTCGGTAACACGTTGTTAAGTGCTTATTGTTCTCAACCTTGATATCACTTATCTGAGGATAGGTTTGAAGGTATTCCGTTTGTTATTGTATTGATATATTATGCTGCATTGGCTATCTTGAGAAATAGCAAGAGAGTAGAGCAAGTGTGTTTATCACTTGTAGGAATCTCTTGACCGATCTCATCATAGCACGAGTTTCATACAGTACTTCTAGAGATAACACTACGCGATGAGATCGTCGGCTCCCTGTTCATGTGTCGACTATCTTAGACTTCCTTATCTGATATTTCAATATCTCAGTCGAAACTAACGCCTCATATCACTAGCTTATCGGTATATTCAAGAAAACAAAATAACACCACGTTCTTTGGATCCTAATAAGCAAAGTAGCAGAGGGAATATTTTTGTGATTGTTAGTTAGTGGCTTATGGTCTATGAACATGGCATCATGACTACCAAGACTTACATTCTAAGAGGCTTAGCGGTCAAAAAAAGATTGCCTAGGGGATATAGGAAGGTGTAGTAATAACATGTCTACTCATCACAGAAACAATGAAAATGAAATACTTAAAAAGAATATTTATTTCTTTTCTGTTGCTAGCTGTTATCGGTTTGGGAGTAATCATGTGGGTAAACGGCCAACTTAAAAGAGCTCATGGTGCATACACAGGTTTAGTAAATACGAAAAATCTCTTAGAACCCACGCCACACTTAATCATTAAAAATGTAAATATACTTTCCCAAGATTCAAAAGAATTTATAGCCAATCAAAATGTTACACTGAAAGATGGAATTATTACATCTATTCATAAAGACAGAGTTGATAGTAATAGCAACATAAAAATAGTTGATGGTACTAACAAG
>CAYYBR010000233.1:0-6780 GCA_964470035.1 uncultured Saprospiraceae bacterium | reverse complement strand
GTAATACATTTCTTGATAGTGATGATGATGGTATCATAGATATGATGGACAATTGTCCAAATACGCCTAACGCGGATCAAGCCGATAATGACGGAGACGGAGCAGGAGATGTATGTGACAATGATGACGATAATGATGGAGTCATAGATACAGAAGATTGTGACAGATTAGATCCTATGATCAATTTTTCAGTAGGTGATATGTGTGACGACGGTGACGCTTCTACGATCAATGATGTTATTCGTACAACATGCCAATGTGTGGGCACTCCGAGGGTAGATACGGATGGTGATGGTGTTTTTGATGATGAAGATAACTGCCCAGATATGCCAAATCCAGATCAGGCAGACATTGATGGAGATACTGTAGGAGATGTATGCGATAATGATATCGATAATGACGGTGTGATTAACTCGCTTGATTGTGCTCCTACCGATGTGAATATTGCCTTAGAGCTAGGAGCTGATTGTGATGACGGCGATCCTAATACAACCGAAGATCGCATAGTAGACGGATGTATATGTGAAGGTACCCCAGTTCCTGACACTCCCATACAGTTGTTTGTCGAGAGTATAACAGGACAGATTGGGGATGTAGGGTGCGTGGATATAACAGCTACAGAGTTTACGGATGTTGCTTCTGGTTCATTTTCGATAACTCTAGATCCTGCTGTTGCTCAGGTGGTTGAGGTTAACAATCTCAATCTTATGCCAGGTACCTTTACAGGCTCGACCTGTGCGGTAGGCGGAGTAAATCAAGCATTCGTAGTATGGTCTGCAGAGCCAGGATCTTCCCTGACATTAGGTCCAGCTACTCCGATAGTGGAAGTTTGCTATGAGTTTACTTCTGATATAGAAGAGGCTGCTACGATTAGCATAACTGATGACTGCAGACCTGCAGAGTTCTTTGATATAAATGGTGATGAGATAGAATTCGAAGCTGGCTTTGGTACAATTTCAAATCTTGGTCCTAGGACTGGGTCTGGTATGTCCATAGGTGGAACTATCACAGACGCTAGTCGTCTAGGAGTGGCAGCGGTAGCAGTCCAACTCATGGACGAATCTGGTGAGATTGATATGTATATGACTGAGGCGGATGGATTGTATCAGTTCGATGCTACAGAAGGTGCATCATATGACATTGTACCTAACAGCCGAGAGGAGGCTAGACTGGGTTTAAGTGCTTTAGATGTTATGTTGTTTAGACAACACTTTATTTATGCTAAGACATTCACCCACCCGCATCAATATATCGCAGCAGACATAGATGACAATGGCTCATTAAGTGTAAGAGATGAGCTTTTACTAACTCGCATGATCTTAGGTATATATGAAGGAGATGCGCCGATATGGAAATTTGTAGACGCTAATCACGAGTTTGATATGCCTGAAGATTTCAGCATATCAGGTCCGATCTTCGACTATCCCAATACGGTGTCAGTAGAGTCTTTATCCGATAATATGATACAAGACTTTAGTGCTATCAGGTTAGGGGATCTCAGTACGCTTGATATGACCGCTTATAATAGAAGTGCTAATCGCGAAAGATTAGAAATAATGGACAAGCAAGTTATCAAAGGCCAAAGAGTTCAGGTGCCTGTACGTATGTCTCGAGAAATTGACTTGTCGGGGATGTCCCTAGAGTTGGCATATGATAGTAATCAGTTAGTATTACGAGATATCGAGGGGCTACAATCTAGTCTTCCTATTAAGTTTGATACAGACACTCCAGGTAGGATATCTATAGATTGGATAGAAATGTCCGCTCAACTATTAAGTCCTCAAGATGAGATACTATGGTTGACTTTTGATGTAAAAAGTTCTGGGGCGCTTTCGCAAATGATCAATCTTACTCCTACAGAGAATCACGTTATGTCTGATCGTGATGGGGATATTTACCGGTTGGATTTGGTATTTAGTACTATCAATGTACTGGATCTTTCGATGACTGTATCTCCTAATCCAGCTGTTTCTAATTTCTTTTTAGAAGTACAAAATGATGGTCAAGAAACACAAGCGGATATAACCCTATTTGATATGGGTGGTCGGATGATCGTTCAATATCAACGAGGGATATCTACTGGAGATAATGTCGTATCAATAGATCCAAGTTCGCTCGGACTAGATGATGGAGTTTATATTATAGAATTAAAATCAAACAACACTATCATCAGAGATAGAGTAGTGTATGTCAGATAATCGCAATGATACTGACTGTAGTCAAATTATAAATAGGTTCAAATAAGAAAGAGGGAGTACGTGAGTACTCCCTCTTTATCTTTAAAGTGGTTGTAAAACCATCTATTTATTTGAATATATATCTGATGCCAAACTGCATCTGCCATCTACTACTTTGGATACCACTATCATCGATATTACCAAGAGATGGATCATTGTCTTGAACTCCTCCAAAAGAGAAAGTTGGAATATTTGTACCATCTTGGAAGCCTTCAAAGTCCAATAATTCGAAGTTGCCAAAACCAGGAACAAAATATCTTCTTCCCCAACTACTATTCAATAAGTTGGTAAAGTTGAATATATCAAGCGAGAGCTGAAGAGTGTGTTTCTTGCCACCAGCATTAATGAAGAAATCTTGAAGTACCTTAAGATCTAAAACATTAGTAAAAGGAGATCTTGATCGATTGCGCTCAGCATAGTCACCTCTTCTGCCACTTAGATGTGAATCACTCTCGATAAAGTCATTTAATTCTGTCCACTGCTGCTCAGGACTTCTTCCATTTTCTTCGACTAATACGATGTCCGATGGACCTGTAGGAATATATATAAGTGCTCTTTCTCTAGAATCCTCGTTAGTCAGACGACCTCCATCATTATAAATATATGAGAATGGACGTCCTGATTGACCCTCATAGAAAAGTGAAATTGTTGTCTTTACATTATTGCCCCAGTTAGCTCTCCAGGTAGCATTACCTATTATTCTACTTCCTTGCGAGAAGTCAGATCTACTTAATGGCTGATCAAAGTTTCTACCACCTACAGAGTGTAATCCTCTCCACTGTGAGGAGTTCTGTGATGACGTACCATCAAATACAGAGAATGAATCTCCAAACGAATAAGCTAGACTTCCACTTAATCCATCTCTGAGGGGTTTAGTTATCGAAGCTGTGAAGTTATAAGTATAACCTGCTGAAGTGTTGTAACCTAGTAATATCCGACCATAGGTTGGGTCTATCTCGTCTCCTCTATCATAGATAGGACGATCATCTCCTGTACCTTCTAAGTTTTCGACTGACGGTCGGAGATTTAAGTTTTGGTAAGCTACATTCTGTAGAGTCTTGTTATAGATGACATCTGCATTAAATATCCAGTTTCCTCTTAGTTTATGATCTAAAGCTACATTGACTTTGAGTACCTGTGGTAACTTGAAGTCTTCAGCAAATAAATCAATCGTTCCATTAGGAGTTGGATTGTTAACATCGATATCTCCAGGAGGTTGAGCATCTACATTAGGCTCAAATGTCGTATCAAAGCAACATGTAAATCCAGCATTAAAACCAAAGTTATTATATGCGCCACCAGGCCATACAAGAGGGACACGACTTGTAAAGACGCCTATACCTCCTCTTAGCTGTGTACTGTTAGTGCCACTCAGGTCATAGTTAAATCCGATACGTGGAGAAAACATAAGAGGTGTGCCGATGAAGTTACCCACCTCTGCTCCACGTAGATCATATCCTTCAGCCTCTATAAGTGCAGCTGTTTCATTGTTAAACTGATCGTTAGTAGGTGTATCTGAGAAGTATGGGAAGTCAAAGCGCACGCCTGCAGTAAGTTTAAATCTCTCAGACATCTGGATCTCATCCTGGGCATAAAACCCAATCTGACCTCCTGTGAATGAAGCCACGGCCTGAGAGTCATCACCTGTTACATTATCCCTGAGTGAAAATACTCTTTGGAAAAAATCAGCTGTTTCATCATTCAAGAATGACGACAGACCGTCATACTCATACCAACCAAAATTAAATGCTAAAAATAAGTTGTCTACAGAGTAGAACTCATTGTGCGTACCTATGGTGAAGTTGTGCTTACCCTTATAGATATTAAAATTATTGGTAATCGTGAAGATATCCTGATTCAGCAAGTTAGCCGTTGAGAAAGGCTCCGATCCAAAGATGATATCTGAACCATTTCCATCATCTATAATAACATAAGGAAACTCATCTCCGCTAGGATCGCGATCATCTCTTACGCGCGTATATCCGAGTATGAGGTTATTAGAATACTTCGTACCAAATACTGAGTTAAGTTCTAATGAAGTCGTATTCGTTTCTGTATCAAAAAATTCTGCCGAATTCGTATATCTCAGTAGACGAGAGTTCGATTGGTTACCTTCTACATTAGTCGCCGCTACATAAGAGTGCTTAAGGCTCAGCTTATGATCGTTGCTCAAGTTGAAATCAAACTTGGCGGTGATCTTATCACTATCAAGAAAGGTCCTACTATTAGTTAAGTTACCTGGGTCATAACCAAACTCATTAATAAGTTTACTTTCTAATGTCTCAAGGTCAGCTAGGCTAGATGTGCCAGTGTAGTCAGCAAAGTCAAAAGGAAGAGGGAGCTCATCTCTTTGTATTTCACCATTCAAAAAGAAAAACACCTTGTCTTTAACTAACGGGCCACCGATTCTGAATCCAGTAGTTCTTGCTGAGAAGTCAGCGAGGCGCGTGCGCTCTACATTTTCGTTATCCGTAGGAGTTCTTCCTGCTAGATCTTCATTTCTCATGAAGGTATATACCGATCCTTCGAAGTTGTTGCTTCCCGATCTTGTGATGGCATTGATAGAACCGCCGGCAAAACCTCCCGCTCTTACATCAAATGGAGCTAGAGATATCTGAAACTCCTCGATAGCATCCACAGAAAATGGTGATACTCCGGTTTGTCCTCCATTAGTACCAGAGCCTGCAAGTCCGAAGACATCAT
The DNA here is from genome assembly GCA_964470035.1 of uncultured Saprospiraceae bacterium. Lineage (GTDB taxonomy): Bacteria > Bacteroidota > Bacteroidia > Chitinophagales > Saprospiraceae > JAJRXG01. The sequence continues at coordinate 1,840 of CAYYBR010000233.1, read as the reverse complement.
TATTAACAGCACCATCTATATATATCGCGTTAAGTCGATTGTTAACACCGTTTAATGAGATAGAAAATCCATCGTTACCTTCTGTTACTGTCGCTTGTGGAGTTACTCTCGCAAAGTCACCTATGGATCTACTTACCGAAGGCAGGATACCTATCTGTTCTTCACCGATGAAGGTTTCTGCACCAGTTCTGTTTCCATCGAATATATCGCTTCGGCTCGCGACGACGGATACTTCATCAAGTTGGACAGAAGAAGCTAACAAAGCTTCACTGATTCTTAAAGTTTGTCCTAAGTTCAGATAGATATTATCTTTTATGATCTCTTGATAACCTGTGTAGGAGATGGTTATTCTATATGGACCACCTGTCCTCATATTAGAGATTCGATAGTATCCGTCGATATCAGTACTTGTGCCGTAGAATGTACCAGTCGGAACATGTAAAGCAGTAACATTAGCACCGATCAAGACTTCACTCGCATCGTCTGTGATCTGACCTCCTAAAGAAGCAGTGGTCACACTTTGAGCATGGAGTGATAATGACGCTATACACAACAGCATCAAGAGTTGAATAATCCTCATTGGGTTGGTTTTAAAATGTAATAAATAGTTTTCTTTACGAGGGGTAAAGCTACCCACTAGAGATATGGTAAAGAAATTATATAAGTAAAATAATTATATATTATTACTCACACTTGTTAGTAATGACTTTACATATCAAGATTAATGATAATATATCCTTAATCTTGTGATAATAAATCCTTTATCTCGGCCAAATTCTAGCTGATTACAGCCTGAAAACTTCCTTTTTTCGAGAGCGCGACATCGATATGATCTCTTACGGTAGTGGCGAGCGATATACCTACGAAGTCGACCTGTATGGGCCATGATTTATGCTTGCGATCTACCAGCACAGCAACCTGAAGCTTCTTGACCATGGTCTTCAAGAATGGATGACAGGCATAGAATAGTGTCCGTCCAGTGTTAGCTACGTCATCTACAAGGATGACGTGTTGGTTTTTTAGTTTGGCTGGAGCGACGCTCAACTCTACGTCATCATCGAGTGGTTTAGCGGCGTTGAGCTGGATGCGAAGAAGTTCAGTTTCTTTCTGATGAGAGGCTATTTTGGTGATTTCATCTACCAATAGTGAGGCAAATCGATATCCATTATTATTGATGCCTACTAAGTGGATTTTTTTAGCAGTGATATTTTGTTCGATTATTTCATAGGCCATACGCGTCAATATTTGACCTATTTGTTTATCATTGAGTACCGACATTTGTAGGAAGTTTAGGCTTCGTAACCTCGCAAATATACCTTGCACACATGGCATTGTCACAGATCATATTCATCTTGCTTCTGGCTATCGTCAGTTTTATCGCTTTCAGACAGTTTGGAGCCATATATAAAACTATTAGACTCGGTAAGGAAGAAGATATATCGGGGGACGTCGGATGGCGATGGAAAAATGTGTTTCTCGTAGCCTTCGGTCAGAAGAAAATGTTCAAGAGATGGATACCTGCCATGTTTCACTTTTTCATCTACGCCGCCTTTTTGATGACCCAAATAGAGCTCATCGAGATAGTTATAGATGGATTAGGGGGAGTGCATCGTTTTTTTGCTGATAAGATAGGATTCCTTTATCCTTTGATGATTAGTACGATCGAGATACTTTCTCTTCTCGCTTTTGTAGCGACGGTGATTTTTCTATGGAGGAGAAATATCCTCAAAGTTCCTCGACTGGTGATGCCAGAGATGAAGGGATGGCCTAAATTAGATGGTAATCTCATCCTCTTTGGAGAATTACTTCTACTAGTAGGTATATTCAGTATGAATGGTGC
>CAYYBR010000232.1:0-6785 GCA_964470035.1 uncultured Saprospiraceae bacterium | reverse complement strand
TCACCTTGATATCAACCCTTTCATTTTGACCTACTCCTATAGTACTTTTAATGTCAACGCTAGATTGGAATCCTCTGGCAGGTTGAACTTGATAGACCAGCTCTTTATCACCTGGACGACTTACAATTATCTTTGCGCCAATTGCATTTATATTCTTATCAGAGTCCTTTAATACAATTTGAATAAAGTTGTTCTTATTCTTTACCTCAGATTGATTGAGGTAAATCATAGGTGACATATTCACATTATTTATCACAAGGTCCAGATCTCCATCATTATCAAGATCTCCATATGCTGAGCCATTAGAAAAGCTAGATACATCTATGTCATTACCATACTGTCTTTCAAACTTCAATTCATCCAAATTCAAATAAAAATGATTAGGGATCGCATTTGATGGAATGATATCAATTAACTCTTTATAGTTGACCCCTTTATCTGTAATTATTGATTCAATCACCTGCTCATTCGCTATATATTGTAGCTAATCTTGATTAGTAAGGTCTTGGTATATGCCATTTGCTACAAATAAATCTTTCAGACCGTCATTATCCATATCAAAAAAGAGTGCTCCCCAACTCCAATCACTAGCCTCAACACCAGCATATCGTCCAATCTCACTGAATGTACCATCACCATTATTCTGTTGTAGTGTATTACGAGTGAACTGATGATGGTAACCATTACTAAGATTGTATTGATACTTATTCCAATCTTCAAAAGTTGTCACTGTCTTAAGTCGTGTTGGGTCTGATGGCAGCATCTCCGTAACAAATATGTCGGCGTTTCCATCATTATCAATATCTGCCATATCAGCACCCATACTTGCGCCACTGATCGAGTTGATCTGCTCAGTAAGAACTTCTTTGAATGTCCCATCCTGATTGTTGATATACAGATAATCTCTTTCAAAAAAATCATTGGAAACGTAGATATCTTCCCACATATCGTTATTTACATCTCCTATAGTTATCCCAAGACCAAATCCTATCACACTTTCGTAAATACCAGCCTCTTCAGTTACATCTACGAAGACCTCTCCATCATTGCGCAGTAGCTTATCTCCTCCCTTCTTATCTCGCTTGGGCCTTTCGTTTATTCTTAGATTAAAACTTCCAATGGCCTGATAGGAATTATTGAGTAAATAAACATCAAGATCGCCATCTTTATCATAGTCAAAAAATGATGCATGAGTAGAATAACCCCCGTCGTTCAGCCCATAACTCTCGGCAGACTCAGTAAATGTGAGATCCCCATTATTTAAGAATAATTCATTCTCTTTGTTATCTCCTTTTATATCGCCAGAATTACATACGTATATATCTAGAAATCCATCCGCGTTAATATCTATCATTGTAACTCCTGTGGACCACGCCTTCTGACCCTCAACCTTAGCCTTATCAGTAACATCCTTATAAGTTCCGTCACCCTGATTAAGGTAGAGTCTATTAGATTCTAAATTAGCTGTAAAGTATATATCTAAGAACCCATCATTGTTAATATCACCTAAAGCTACTCCTCCACCATTATAGTAGTTTCGATATTTATATACGTTAAAATCACGATCATACTCAAGTTGATTAATAAAGTCTATACCAATCTCTTCATTTATCAATAATTCAAATAATGGACTGACGGAAGTTTCTTTTTGACAAGACGGCCACATAACAAAACAAAAAAGAACAAGTACGAATCGGCCCATTATACTTTTTGATATTTGAATCTTGTATCCTCTATCTTTACAATTACATCTTTATTATCAGCTAGAAACATCAGTATTTGCCGATTACCATCAACTTTGACATAACTTGTAACATCACTTCCATCAATTTCGACTTCTATAAAGTCATTACCGCCATAGAGTTGTAGATAATAATTTTTCAGCCTCTCAATTAACGCAGGAGAATGCCGACTTTCATTCCAAGGGGCCCATGATAAATATGAAAATCTCTTTTTCATGCCTCTTATTATATTTGAGTCATCAAAAATAGCGTAGAATAACATCTCAACTTCTTCATCCTCATCTGGAATCTCTTGAGGCTTCATAACATATCGCACATGACGATTTCTTGGGCCTTGACTTATCAATTTTTGGTTATTCAACTCCCAGCATCTTTTGAAGAAGTCCTGATCGGTTTGACCTATTTTTATATCGAAAATCAAATCCTCATATACAACTCCTGATTCTAATTCTGACTTAACTAGTTTGTCATATTCGGATTGACAGGATACCATAAATAATAAAAGTATCAGTATCAAACTATTATTCATACTCGCCATAATCAATTCTATATTTTCTTAGTGGCTCATTATTAACTCCTATCCAATACATATTTTTACCTATTGGCGCAATCTTTCTGATCTCTCCCCGAATACCAAGTTCTCGAGTTTTCGTAATTGTGTATTCATTATTCTTATAATCACCAAGAAGCACCCATCCTCTCGAAGCATCATCTCTACCAAATTGTGGTTTATATAAAAAATGATTGCCTCCGATGATTATATCATTTATGCCATCATTGTTGATGTCAGTTACGGCCAATGCGTGCATAGATGAAGACTGAACTTGAGGCGGAAAAGGCTTAAATGAATATCGTCCTTTGTCATTTATAAAAATGCCACTTCTAAGTTCATCTAATTCATATACTATACTTTGTTCTAGGATGTCCTCAGAAAACAAGTCATCGATCGATGCTGCTGCATACTCGTTATATAACCCAACTTTACTTCTTATACTTGGTAGCTGTGAGGTGATCTCGTCAAAATCATGGATTGGATAATCTTTATTATCTATGGACATCGTAGTGATCTGATCATCCTTACCATTTTGATCAAAATCACATACATACATTTTTAGGTCAGTACTATAGAGCGAATTGGACCCTTGATTGCCAGCGACAATATCCTTATCTCCATCACCATCTATATCTACAATACTAAGATCCTTCCACAGGCCTTTTGACTGATCGAGACCTAACTCATCTGTCTTGTCATAAAATCCTGTACCTTCTTCCCAACCCATAATCTTTATACCTGACCATTCACCACTTATTATTACTTCTAATGAACCATCATTATCTAGATCACTGCATTTCACAGTAGAATACATTCCTTTAAGCATGATACTACCCTTGTGTTCATATTTACCTTCACCATTATTCTGCATATAAAAAACCTCAGTTGGCCAACCATATATATCCTTGCTTATTCCTTCTGCCACTATCAAATCGACGTATCCGTCTCCATTAATATCTCCTGAAGTGGCATCAGAAGTCATAACTGGGCGACCAAAGTCGATAGCCTCCTTATCTAGCTTATAGACTCCCTCTTCATTAATATAGTAGTCGTCATTGAGTTCTGAAGAATACTGTGAAAAAACGCGATGACCATGACTTACTAGGACGTCTAAGTCACCATCTTGATCACCATCAATCATAGTAATGTCACTAACGTACTTTCTAAGACTTGATTCAAATTGATCACTTGCTACTCCTCTTTGTACTTTATCCAAATCGACCAGATCCATAGAGAAATTGTGCGCTCCCCCAATAAGCATCCTTTGAGAATTCTTGTCTAGTTCGAAAACAGGACCGAATGAAGGAGTCATCCGCACAAGTAATTTCTCTTTATTAAATTCATTGAACAACCTAGAAGGATAGCTATAATTAACACTGTCTAAAGCGGTCAGTTGTATTTTATTAGTACCTCTCCTTCTATTTACTTTAAAGACTTCACTACCGCTACCTTTCTCTAAAAGGTTAATTTCATTTACCCTTAGTGCTATATACTTCTCGCGCTTACCATCAGGCCAATCAATTATAATCGAGTCTACGACATTGGCAGCACCAAGGCCTAGTACTGCGCGAGTACTAATAGTGCTTTGAAATCCTCGATAAGGGTTACAAGAATGAGTTATGATTCCGTCTGGGTAAAATACTTTTATGTCACTGCCAACTATGTCACTATACTCTTCACCTTTGAGTTCAAGGGATATAAAATTATTAGAAGCTTTGTTTTCTAAAATAGTTGCTTCATCGTCTATATTAGAAATAATCATATCTAAGTCACCATCTTTATCTAGATCCCCTATTGCTGTAGCATTGCTAAAAGAAGGCTTGATATTTCTAATCATACTTTCCTCTATTCTCTCAAATGAGTTGTTATCATTGTTTATAAAAAAAGCATTTAACACTTTTTCGCTTGGCATTATATCGATCAACTTTTTAAGTGATGATTCGTCACGATTAGCTAACAGTTGGCCTATGCGCTGTTCGTTCGCCATATATGCCAAGTAATCTCTGTCTAAAAGGTCTTTCCCTATTCCATTACTTATAAATAAATCTTTAAATCCATCATTATTCATATCAAATATCAAAGGAGCCCAGCTCCATTCGGTAGCATCTAACCTCAGGGAACGACTAATATCTCTGTAGTGAGAATCATCGAACAGGTGCAACATATTTCTAGCAAACTGATGATAATAACCGCTAGCAACACCTTTTTGATATTTATCCCAACTTTCGTAAACCGCCTTAGTTTTTTGTCGAGCTAATGACTCTGGCGCCATTTCAGCTACGAAAATATCATGATCACCATCATTATCGATATCTGCTACATCAACTCCCATAGAACCCATAGAAAAACTTCCAAAGTATTGTTCCCCTACTTCTTCGAACTTCTCTCCATTATGATTAATATAGAAATAGTCCTTTTCAAAAAAGTCATTAGCCACATATATATCTGGCCATCCATCATCATTCAGATCAGTTGTATTAATACCTAGACCAAATCCAATACTACTTGTAAAAATGCCTAATTCAGACGATCTGTTTTCAAACCTTCCGTTTGTATTTACTAGTAGCATGTTACCATCCATCGTGGGTTCATCTCTTAGGCCCGGCCGCAAGTCATATCCACCTATCGATCTAATGGAGTTATTCAACAGATAACAATCTAAGTCGCCGTCCTTATCAAAATCAAAAAAACTCGCATGTACAGAGAATCCTTTGACATCCAATCCATACTTGCTAGCCTCTTCTTCAAATCGGAAGTTTCCTTTATTAATGAATAGCTCATTTGCTCGATTCTCCCCGAAAGGAGGTCCAGATTTGCAGACATATATATCAAGAAGATTGTCATTATTGATATCTACCAAGCTAACACCAGTAGACCAACTATCTGGACAAGATGTCTGAGAATATGCTGTGACGTTTTCAAATTTAAAGTTGCCAAGATTTTTATAGAGTTGATTATCAACTAGATTACCTGTAAAATAGATATCCTCCCAACCATCGTTATTTAAATCCCCTATAGCAACTCCCGCACCATTGTAAAAATTTCTATAAGTATAAGGATTGATTTCTTGGGTATAGCTTAGGTGATTCGCAAAATCAATACCCGTATTACTCTTACTTACAAAAAGATGGTTGGTCTCTTTATTTGTACAGCTGATTACCAGAATAGTAATACAACATAGATGTAATATATAACGCAATAACAAATGCATATACTAAAAAAGGGTCACCTGAAAAGGCAACCCTAATTTATTAGAATAATTATTATAATTCTTAATATCCAGGATTCTGAGTCAGAGGAAATCCTCCACCGCTCGATGCCTGAACTTGCTCAAATGGAATAGGGAATATATTCACTGATTCATTTGATACTGGTTTTTCCCAATATGAATCGTTGTATACTCCAAATCTAATCATATCAGTTCTTCTCAAAGACTCTGCATATACTTCTCTGCCTCTTTCTTCAAGGAAAGTATCCGCATTCAAAGAACTAAATGGAGGAACACCGGCTCTCGCTCTTACTACATTCACATCAGGAAGAGCAAGGCTCCAGTCCAATCCATTAGCTCTGGCACGTGCCTCTCCTCTCATAAGATAAATCTCACCAAGTCTAAGTATAGGATAATCGTTATCCATATCTGATCTTCCTAATATCTTGAAAGAGAATTTTTTGGATCTGGCACCGGCCTGCCTCTGAGAGTTAGGAGCAAGCTCATTAATTGCTGGTGTATAATCAAGTACGATATCTGGATCGTCTGCAGCAAAATCAAGGATAGCGGAGCCATTAAAGTCTAATTGAGGTCCTGTCAAAAAGGTAGCCTCTCTTCTTAAATCATTGGCATCATATGAATTATAAAACTCCTCAAGAGTTGCATATCCGTTCCAAGTTTGATCTGTAAAATTAAATGAGAACTGCGATGGGCCATGTAAGTTCATTACCGCAAAGTTCATTCCCCCACCTGTAACCTCATCATACTCAATAGTGAAAATGTGTTCTGGGTTATTCTCATTATTAGGCGCGAATACTGCAGCATAACCTTCTAGCATTTCTGGATCGCTGTCAATAGCAGGTCTTCTACCTAAGTTAGGAACAACACATCCTTCTCCGCACATCTGATATACACCAGAATCAATGATCAAGGATGATGCTATATCAGCTTCCTCATACATCGCAACACCAACATACTCTTCAGCATTAAGATATAGTCTTGAAATAATTCCTAGCGCTCCATATACATTGATTCTATAAGGATTGACATCAAAACCTAGAGCACTTGAGGATAGATCCATACCAGGAGTAATGGAACTGACACCAAGAGCAGATAATAGTTCGCTCTCTACAAAGTCATATACCTCACTTCTAGATACCTGTGGTGCATCAACACCAGGCTCTGTGATTAACTTTACATTTCCGAAGAGATCCAAAAGTCTCAGGTAAAAATAAGCTCTAAGAGCTGTGATTTGTGCTACTCCATTAGCGTCTAAAGCGCC
>CAYYBR010000231.1:0-6817 GCA_964470035.1 uncultured Saprospiraceae bacterium | reverse complement strand
ACATAACATAGGTATAAAGTGGGGATTTATCATAGAGCATAAAGATGAAGTTGCTCATCGATTATCCTGCACCGAGCATCATGGTAGCGGCGTCTTTCATCACGAGATGAATACATCTAATGCCTCTATCTCTTACATGTTTCAGTATATGATAGGCAATCATGATTGGCACCTAGAGAGCGGAAGAAATCTAAATTTTATTCATGACCATATTTCTGACGAAGTACTTGCCATACCATATGATTTTGACTTTAGCATGCTAGTTGATGCTTATTATATCTCTCTAGAGTGGGAACTAAAAGGTAACAACATGAGAGTTTATCTTGGAGAATTTACAGACGAAGAAAATGAAGAGACGATCGCCTTTTTCAAATCCAAAAAGAAAGAACTTTTAAAAATAATTAAGTCATTTAAACCCCTTACTCGCTCGACACGGTTTGAGATGACAAGTTATATTAGATCATTCTATGCGCATCTCAACAAACCTCTACAACGGGTCAACGATGTGCAAAGCCAATAAGAGTGAGAGTTGCTAGACCAAAAACATTTGCTAAGTATTAGATAGCTAGAAGATAAGACGGATGAGTCGCAGAAATTTTATAAAGAGAAGTAGTTTAGTCAGTCTTGGCTTCTTAGGTCTCAAGTCCTACGCACAGGCCTTTGATCTGGATGGGTCTATTGAAGACGTGAAGAAGTGTGGTTATGGTAAGTTAAAGAATGACCCTGAGGGCATCATAAGATTACCAAAAGATTTTTCCTACAAGATCATTTCTAGACGAGGAGATCTGATGTCAGATGGATTTCAAGTACCTGGTCTTGCCGATGGCATGGGTACTTTCCCAGGTCCTAGCAAAGACCAAACTATCATCGTAAGAAACCACGAAGTATCACCAAGAGATGTTAGCAACGGAGCTTTTGGTCTTGAGATGGAATCTCTCGACAATGTACCTAAGGAAAAATTTTTCGATTACGGTAGTGGTACCGCGCCCTGTCTAGGAGGCACCACTTCTATCATCTATAATCATGTCAGTGAGCAAGTTGAAAAGGAATGGCTGAGTCTGGCAGGGACAGTGAGAAACTGTGCCGGAGGAACAACACCGTGGGGGTCTTGGATCACTTGTGAAGAAAGCGTACTCAAGTCTAATGAGATTTTTAATCAGGATCATGGTTATAATTTTGAAGTACCTGCAGCTAGCACGATACAGCTATACGACCCTATCCCCCTCAAAGCGATGGGAAGGTTTAATCATGAGGCAGTATGTGTAGATCCTCGGACAGGCATCGTCTATCAGACGGAAGATCGACATGATGGACTAATCTATAGGTACATCCCCGATGTACCAGGCTCCTTGCGCGAAGGTGGGCGGCTACAAGTTTTGGCCATAGGAGGAAGTCCTTCATATGATACTAGAAACTGGCCTACATCCCGGTCCAAAAAAATGAAACCTGGCAGACCATATAATGTCTACTGGCTAGATATAGATGATGTAGAGGCACCTAACGATGATCTCAGACATAGAGGACATGAGTCTGGTGCAGCAGTCTTTGCAAGAGGAGAAGGTATATGGTTTGGCGAAAACGAGTTTTACTTCGCCTGCACTAATGGAGGCCGAGAAGAATTAGGCCAGATATTTCGGTACACACCTTCTCCCAAAGAAGGCCAAGAAAATGAACTATCTACTCCTGGTACGTTAGAATTGTTTTTAGAACCTAATCGATCCCATATCGTAGAGAATTGTGACAACCTCACCATAGGTGCTAACGGTGATCTAATCATCTGTGAAGACAATTTCTCTCCAAGGATTATAGGAGTAACCCCAGAGGGTAAAACTTATAAAATCGCTCAAAACATAGGCTTCAAATCAGAGTTTGCGGGAGTTACCTTTTCTCCAGATGGTAGTACGCTCTTTGTTAACATCCAAAAGCCGGGACTTACGATCGCCATCAATGGTCCTTGGGCGAATCGGGTTAGCTGAGTTTTGGGTTCAGACGTTTATAGGTTTCTTTGGCTCTGTTTGTTCGGTTTTAAGTGCTCTACGTACCTAGCTTGAAGAGATTCTTCATAACGTGGGTTACTGTCCAGCTATATTAAGACGAGTCAGTATTGCTATCACTTATAAAAGATGATTTATAACTCCATGACAAACTACTTATTCGCAACAAGTTGTATGAACCTCCCATCTTGCAACTCACCTATGAGATTTAGATTCTCATCCGCCATGGCCCTCAACTTAAATTGTCCGAAATAAAAAGAAGAATAACCAGGTAAGTGATTTAAAAAAATACTCGAAGTCCTTACATTTGGTTTACTTGTGACTCCATCGGCTTGAACTTTCTGAAAATCCGAATAAGGAAGGACCAAACCGACAACAACATTTTCCTGTACAACATATACAGAAGATGGTCTCTTTCTACTGTTAGATTTAGCAAAATCTAAGTACATCTCAATATAGAAGTTTTCATAATTGTCATTTTTGTAAGAAGCATCTACATACAACACCTCTCCAAGAATCAAATTGGTCATATCTAAGGACTCCCCGACCTTGTTATAAACACCTTGACTATAAGGCCATTTTCCATTATTCTTTAAATGACTATTAACATCGAGAACTTTCAATCGAAAATGTTCTCGCTTACTATTTGCATGCCAAGTCATTATTTCATTTCCAACCTTATCTGGACTCACCACTAAGTCAATCATACTTCTCATCGAGATATTATAAGACACCATTCTTCGAACTATAGCATGACTGTTGTTATACGTAATATATAAAAACACTCCAGACAAAAAACTCACAACAGTGTAGTTTCTAATTTTTTCACTTTCGACAAGTAACAAGCAATTAAAGACAACAATCGCAAGGCCTATCCAGAATAAAAAAGACCACATCATATATCGATCTGAAGTAACTATCGACAAATTGTCCTTATATCTCCCTATCACAATTAAGATACAACTACCTATAGAAAAAAGAATCAACGAATATGAAAATGACATACTAATGCCAATTTCTTCTTTTCTAACTCTCACATAAATCAGAGACAAGAAAGTCAACAACAGACCTATGCTTCCCCCAACCATATATAGTCCCAGAACATCCATTTGAGAAAAATAGATCTGGAAAGGACTAAGAAGAGAACTCCCTAGAAAAACAAGAATACCTTTTACAAATACTAAAAAATCTATCGAAGGTCTAACCCGATTTGACCCCATCACAGAGTACAATGTTAGCCCCAGGCCTATCAAACTGATCACACCCAACATAATCGATTTTTGCCTATCCCTTCTTATAAAAATTGCACAAAACAATCCTAAAAACCATAACACTACTCCATTAGAAAAAGTCGTAGATAGCAAAACCCCACCTATAAGAAATACGAGCAAACCGTATCTGGAATTATCTTGAACTTCAAGGCTTAGACCAAAGATAGCAACAACACTCCCTAAAAGCTGCAGATGGGGAACATTCCAAAACGTATGAATTGACCCTGGCATCCAAAAAGTCAGAGCAGCAAAAACAAAAGCCCCAACATAGGCCAGATGGATGTTCTCAGATATATTTTTATCAGACGAAACAACTTTAAAAACAACCCAACAACAAATAAGAATGGAGCTCACATTAATCAAAGAAAAGACCAAGTTATTCGCACCGAACCATTCTAATGTTACAAAATATAACGCATTAATTAGATAGCTAGGATGTCCATTGTAGTTAGCAAATATCGCTGACGCGGGATTATCCGAGGCTAGTAATTTACTAAATACATGCCATTCATCGCGTGCAAAGTATGGTTCTTTTAAAATAAATGTAACCCAAGTAAAAAAGACAACAAGCAGAATAGATATTGCGGCTAACAAAAAACTAACAAAACCGACCACTGAAATTTCAGAAAACAAAACCTCTAATTCTGTTTTCTTCAATTTAATCCTTTGCCAACCTACAAACAATCCAATTAATATAATCCAAAGTGAAGCTACCATAGCAACATCATTGCACTGTAAGAACATGTTTCTAGAAATCCAGTATGAGGCTACACCAAGAAGTAATAGCACAATCACAAATGCATCCACAACATTACTTAAGCGTCTAATCTTCATATCATATCACACCATGTACAATAGCCGCAATATAGCCATATCAGTTAAGGGAACTGCAATACTCTGATCCAAATAGCCTCGATTATATCAACGATAATCAATGCAACTCAGCTAGATGCATTACTGAATGCAGCTCCAAATAATGAACATATCTTGCCCATCTCTTACGATAACCGGAGCATATTAAAGCACTTGCGCAGAATAAAGATCTAGTGTGCCATAAATGATGTATGGCTGATGACGTATAGTCTAAAAATCTTTACGACTTGCCTTTAAATCTTTATTGAGTTGCACGCCTGCTCAACCGACATGTCTTCATTTTTTTTCAATATCGCATCTAAAAACGCCACCAATCGAATCGCCCCAAGAAGAAGTTATCAGAACTTCCTTTTGTTTCTGCATTGTGATCCAGAAAATTCATAAATGACAACGATACATTCCAACTGGAAAACCGCAGTCATTGTGTGCCCTGAGTTGATTCTATCTCAATCACTCTAAGCATAAGATCCTTCCACCTCACCTTTATCCCTCCTCCATCATGTATCTGTAGGGCGATGGCACCTTTGCCCGTACCGATCTTAGCATCTGTTATGGATATCATCTCAGTTCCATTCACCCAGCTAGTCACATGGTCACCCACGACCAGGATTCTCATCTCATTCCATTCTCCAATTTTCAAGGCCTTATCCTTTTCGGGTGCTGGCTTGATCAGCCATCCTCGACCATACGACTCATATATTCCTCCAATACTGCTGCCCGGTGGCGCCACTTCTACTTGCCATCCCGTGATCTTGGTGCCCTTCCATGTCGACGGAAAGAATAGGCCTAGAGTGTGAATAGCTTAAAGTGATCCTATAACGAGCGTCTAGTGGAAGATCCGTGATTGGTTCCTAAAAAGAACCTTTCGATCCAGATTTGGAAATCGAGGATGCTCTGATAGCAAAAATGTCAAAAGGCGCTATCTTAGTTACATCACATTTTGCAACGATCATGATATCTACCTCTTACTCCGTAGGCAGGTTTCTGCTTTCTATCATTTTCTCTATTTACCTGACCTCATACGTCACTAGTCTTTCTGCCCAAGACGAGGCAAAGATTGATAGTATGCTCCAGCTCGTAGAGACTCAGTCAGATACCCATCTGATCAAGACTTACGAGGAGCTTTTCTTTCTTACCCTCCCCAAAGAACCTCAAAAAGCAAAACCATATCTAGACAAGGCATTCGAAGAGTTAGAGCGCATCAACAGTCCAAAGTTCAGAGCTAACCTGACAAAGAATCTCGGTTCTTACCACTATTACTTGGCGAACTACCCTGAAGCCAGTTCCTTCTATAAGGAGGCCATCGGATACTTTGAAGAGTTAGGTAACAAAAGTCAGATCGCGGCTGTATATAACAACCTAGGCATCGTCCTAAAGTACATGGGCCAACCTGAAAAGGCTTTAGAATCACACCAGAACTCTCTACGTCTCAAAGAAGAGTTGGGCCAAACCGGATTTCCCATCGCCGCGAGTGTTATGAATATAGGTGTGATACATAGTGAGCTTGAGAACTACGAATTATCTAATGAGTATTATAGAAAAGCAGAGGCCATTTGCATAGAAGAAGATGATCAATGGCGGTTATCTATGGTAAGATCCAACATTGCCATCAATCTGGAAAAAGAAGGCAAGCAAGAGGAAGCACTTGATTACTACACGAAGAGTCTACCCTTTTTTATAGAAGGCGGCTACAAGATTGAAGAGGCCAAACAGTATAATCTAATAGGTGCCTTATATTTTGATCTGGACTCTTTGAGTCAGGCACAGCACTATTTCTCCAAGGCACAGATGTTAGGGAAAGAAATAGGTGAAATCCAGATCGAAGAACTAGGCACACGTAACGTCGGCGACGTCTACTTTGAACAAAAGAGATACACAGCAGCACTTAACAACTTTAATAAAGCCCTCGCGCTATCGGAAGAAGCAGGCACTGAGACTCGAAGAGTCACTACTTATCTGCGTCTTGCCAAGACTCATGCTGCCTTAGGTAACTTCCGGCAAGCACATGACTTTAGAAAACAACACTTCGACAAATATGATGAAGTCTACAAAAAAGAGAACATCGATAAGCTGAACGATCTAGAAGTTAAGTACCAAACAGAAAAGAAGCAGCAGAAAATCGTACAGCAAGAGATAGAAATCGACCTCTTAGAACAAAAAGAGAAAACCGCTAACCTTCAAAAGCTTGCTCTTGGCGGAGGTCTTGGATTATCACTCCTGGCACTCGGCTTTGGTTTCTACGGTTACCGCCAACGCATGAAGTCGAATCAACTTGCCAAAGAAAAAGTAGAAGCCGAGTTAGCCTTCAAGAAAAAAGAGCTAGTCACCCATGCTCTCCATCTAGCAAAGAAAAATGAAGTCCTAGAAACCATCAAGCAAAAAGCGCTCGACCAAAAGAAGGTCAGTGAAGATGGTGCCTCCTACCAGAAACTAGTCAATATCATCAACCTCGATATCCATGATGACGAAAGTTGGGAGACCTTCACTCGACAGTTTCAGGAAATACATACTGATTTTTACACTACAGTTAGTAAGCACTACCCCACTGTCACTCCTAATGAATTACGCCTCATGTCACTTATCAAGATGAATCTCTCCTCCAAAGAGATGGCTAATATCCTCAATGTATCTATCGCTGGAATTAAAAAGGCACGACAGCGGCTTAGGAAGAAGATGGAG
>CAYYBR010000230.1:0-6877 GCA_964470035.1 uncultured Saprospiraceae bacterium | reverse complement strand
GATTATGGTTGCTTTTTCAATATCTACGACGAGGCCATCATGGCTTTTGCCCATAAGGAGTATAAAGAAAATGATCTTGAACTCATCGTCATAGCCTTTCATAATAAGCGCTATCACTTTACAATGAAAGGGGGAAGAGTAAGCATGACTCAGAAAACGACCAAAGGAGGTGATATAGATCTTAGTGATGGGATGAAACTTCAACTTGGAAGTAAGACGGCACATATAGATACTAACATGAGCTCTGGCTTAGTCCCGATGTCTGTGGGTAGTAAAGAGATATTTGGTATAGCTACTGAAGATGAACTTACCAAGGACAGCGGTCGCATGCTCCATAAACTTCAAGATTACACTCCAGAAGAAGGAGCTGTTATGAAAGTGGCGTTGTCGTTTGCACTAGCGAATAAACAGATTTAGGTTATTCATTTGCAAGGTCATAAGTAGTTCACTGTAATTTCGCTGGGCCACCTCAGGCATAGTGAGAGTGTCTTAGGGCACCCCAAAGATGTAGATATTATAATTCCTCATAATATAAAGGAGATATGCACTTTTTTCAATCTCTGGCGTTACCTTTATAGCAACAGTTTTCAGACCTATGAGTATTCTTGATGTAGCAAGATTAGTTGTATACAGATTCCATGAAAAAGGACTCGAGATCTTTTTGGTAAACTCTGACTTGAAGTCAGACCCTGATGTGTGGAAGTTGCCCAACTGTGACACTATCAGACTTTCGGATCAACTAGAAGAAGATCAGTTCATCGAGATTGATATCGATGAAGGAAGAAGCAAAGCCAAGAGAATTATCGCGATCGAAGGAGACTGGCATACTATGCCATCGATCAGAGGGCTTGTTAAGCATGATATCAAGCTTGCTAAGCACATGGTCAAACAAGCTTTGCCGGGTATAGACAAGGGGGCCTTCTTTGGAGTAAAAGAAACGGTAAAGAAGTTGATGCCAGAAGAGTATAAGGCGCTCAAAGAACTGAAAGACGTCTTAGTCGACCGTAACTCAGTCAAGAATATCTAGCCTTGGCTCTAAAAGAGACGAACTATACATTTCCAAGACAGCAAGCATTCTACCGAGGGAAGGTAAGAGATGTATACGATGTAGATGGTTACTTTATCTCTATTGCTTCAGATAGGATTTCTGCATTCGATCATGTCTTACCTAGAGCTATACCTTATAAGGGTCAAGTTCTTAATCAGATAGCTGCTCATTTTTTGGGAGCAACAAAAGATATAGTACCTAATTGGTTACTTTCTACACCTGACCCCAATGTCAGCATAGGAAAAAGATGTGTTCCTATTAAGATAGAGATGGTCATCAGAGGCTATCTGGCAGGTCATGCTTGGCGTACATACAAGTCAGGTCTAAGAACCTTATGTGGTGTTGACTTACCTGAAGGCATGAAGCAATCAGACCGATTTGAAAAGCCTATCATCACTCCAGCTACAAAAGCTGAAGAAGGTCATGATGAAGATATCAGTAAAGAAGACATCTTAGCTCAGGGTATAGTATCTCAAGAGATCTATGAACAGCTAGAGCAGTATACTTATGCCCTTTTTGATCGCGGTCAGGACATGGCTCAAGAACGTGGTCTCATACTAGTTGATACCAAGTACGAATTTGGCCTTTATGATGGACAAGTATTTCTTATGGATGAGATCCATACTCCAGATAGTTCACGGTATTTTTACTTAGATGGGTACGAAGCTCGACAGTCCGCTGAAGAGCCTCAAGAGCAGCTCTCGAAGGAATTTGTACGAGAGTGGCTTATGGAAAACAACTTCCAAGGTAAAGAAGGTCAAGTCATGCCTGTGATGCCTGATGAATTTGTACAGATCGTAAGGGATCGGTATATCGAGCTTTATGAACTGATTACCGGAAAGAATTTTGTGAAGCGCTCTTACGATGGAGTAGAAGTTGCAATTGAGTCTTCGGTAAGGAGAGCACTTGGTTCGAATTAATTTGTCCTCCTTCATCGTTCTACTTAGGCACAATCTGTTATAATTTATATTCTAACTTGGTTGTTTAAACTAGTATAGGTCGACTATTAAATTCTGCCGAATATTGGGGTGTATTTGAGGTTGTTCTTAATTTTGCAATTATAACTTTAGTTAGAAACTCAATAATGCTTGAGTTTTCCGGCCTCAACTCTATATAGTTAAACAGTTATAAGCATTACTATTATATGGGTATATGCTGTGTTGGTTTTAACTTATTATAATACCAATATTCCGAATTGTTCTAATTTTAACTGAGCCCTAATGAAAACAATTATTCTAATTGTAACCGCAGAATTAGAATATATGAATACATTTTCTTTTGGGATTGTTCCATTAAGGGTTTTCACATATTGTAATTCCAATCTTATTAATAATCTTTGAATTTTTCGACTAACGCTAGCGAGGTAATTTGCTGTCATTCTAGGTGTAATTTGATATAAGAGTTTATACTAATATACATATGTGTTAACTTCGTAATATGTTTTATGATTATCGATTCGATTTTATAATTCGCTTGATGATTTTAAAATATTGCGATGACTAGCGTATACCCCTTAAGGGTAATCATAGTCTGTAATTTTGTTTAGCAAGAAACCCATTGAAAACTGCAACGGTAGAATAGTACTCCTATATCTGCTTGAATGGAATTTTGAATTTATGGTCCTTGCTGATAATCTCAAAGGATATATCATGTATCGACTCTTTATTTTAGTATTCGGTTTTGTTCTGCTAACTGCGTATGTTCTCACTAGGACTTCTACGCTATCTGTTACGTGTACTGGTTCGCCCTCTTTTTGTATGATGTCTAATGGTGATGTCACAGTGAATGCAGTTTTTGGATCGACTGGTGAGATTATGTACGATTGGTCAAAGACTGGAGATCCATCTTTTTCTGCGTCGACATCTTCTATAACTGATTTGCTTCCTGGCGAATACGTTGTGAGAGTCACTGATGAAGTAGGGAATGAAGGATTTTGTTCATACACCGTAATTAATGATCCGGGTATACGATGCTGTGTGCCTGAAGTGATCTGTCCGATTATTCCAGATTACAGTTCTTGTGGCACATTAACCATTATGGATGTATATGAAGATATAGAGCGTTCTATTTTCAATTCGATCAATGGTGCTTCATTCGCTAATTGTGGGAGTTTTATTTCATTCGATATAAGTGGTGGTGTTGTTGATAATTGCGCAGGGAGTATTGGCGATATTAAAGTGGTGATGCTAGCGAATGGGGTTAGAGTTGATTCCTGCACCACCATAGACTCAAAAGTATTGCCTCCAATTCCATTAGAACCATATTCACCTGTTGATAAAATTCTGTTTTCTTGTGATTATGTAACTCAGGCAGCAATAGATGTAGCTTTTGATGAGTGGGTTTTGGTTCAGGGTGATTCTATCATGAACAGTGTTGTTGGACAGGGATGTAATCCATCTCTTATAAGAGATGAGGGAGGCGCGCCTACTCTGTGTGAAGAAGATTCTGTATCAGTTACATGGAGTCTCATGGATGATTGTGCGCCAACCATAGAATTAACAGCATCATTTTTTATAGATCAACCAAATGAATTGTCTCCAATCCTTCCTAGGGATATGGTAGTTCTTGATTGTGATTTTATCGATCAATCTGCCGTCAACGCGGCTTTTGAGAATTGGCTCAGTACACAAAGTAACAATCTAAGTATGAGTTTGATGGGTTCTGGTTGTAACCCGATACTAGAGGTCGAAACTGGTGAAGCTCCGTTGATTTGTGAATGGGATAGTACTACTATAGTTTGGACATTAAGCGATCAGTGCTTTTTGCCTAGAGAATTTGAGGCTAGTTTTATTGTTAATTCTACCAATGATGTTAACCCGGTATCCCCTAGAGATACAATAGTTGAAGCTTGTGATTTTATGGATCAAGCATCCATAGATACTTTTTATCAAAATTGGTTAGACCTTAATTACAGCAGAATATTCCAAAGTTTTGGTGATGATGGATGCGACCCAGCGATATTTGTAAGTGAAAGTGTTATCCCTGACCAGTGTGTCGGGGGAAGTGTAACTGTCACCTGGACGGTTACTGATAAGTGTCATCATCCTATTTTTTTACCCGCAAGCTTGACTGTATTGCCGCCGAGTGTTTTTAGCCCAGAGGAACCCATGGATTCTCTGGCTTACTCTTGCGACTATGAAGATCAATCTTCTCTAGATGTGGCATTTGAGCTCTGGAGGAGCAATCAAGAAAGATCTATCATATCCAGCCTCTTAGAAGAAGGTTGCGATCCACAGATAACTGGTGGACAAGCAATTGCCCCGCGATTATGTGATGGAGGTGCCGTAACAGCAGTATGGACAGTCAGTAATCAATGTTCTGGTCCTGCCGATATAAGTGCTACTTTTTCTCTGACAGCTCCTTTGCTTATAAGTTCGAATGCACCTCGAGATACAACTTCTGTGTCTTGTTCTTATATAAGTCAAATAGAAGTAGATGCTGCGTATGATGATTGGTTTGTAGAGCAGCACGAAATCATAGAGGCTAGCATTAGCGGAGAAGGATGTGATCCTGAGATATCAGTTAATATGACCGCTCCTCCAGATATTCTTATAGGAGGAAGCTCAGTTGTATTATGGAGTATAACAGACCTATGTGCTCTTCCGATTGTGCTTCAGGCATCATTTACGATACATCCTCCTAGTCCATTTGCTCCTCTTTCCGTTGTAGATACTTTAGTCAATGCGTGTGACATCCGTGATCAGGTACATTTGAATTCACTATATGCAGCTTGGAGAAGTAATCAAACATCTCTCATTTCTTTGAATATGGAGGGTGTAGCTTGTGATCCAGCCGTTGAATATTCTGATGAAGAAGTAGTGATGCTCTGTGAAGGAGGGGGGACAGAAGTATTGTGGCAAGTCACAGATACTCATCTCGATACCATGACGACTAGTGGCAGATTCATGGTTGTTGCTCCTGAGGACTTGTCTCCATATGTGCCCATAGATACTATAACTAATTCTTGCTCTTATTCATCACAATTAGAATTAGATAGTATATTTTCAGAATGGGTTAGTTCTCAGCGACTCTTAATAATGTCTAGTATCCTAGACGATGGTTGTGAACCCCACCTAAGCGAAGTGAGAGGTGTAGTTCCTTCCTATATAGATGGTGGAAGTACTTTGGTGACTTGGTCCATAACCGATCTCTGTACGGATGAAGTTGACCTCATGGCTAGATTTGTCATAGATCCTCCAGTGTTGATAACAGGAGAAGAACCACGTGACACCGTAGTACACGCCTGTGAGGTGGGAACTCAATCTAATTTAGAGATAATTTATAATAGATGGCTCAGCCAACAACTCAATACGATCGCTACAAGTGTGACAGGTGAAGGGTGTAATCCTATAGTAGAGTCTTCTATAGAAGAAGTAGTATTGTGTGAAGGGGATACAACTATTATAACTTGGTTAGTGTCGGATTCACATCTTTCTGGTGATGAGTTGATAGGTAGGTTCGTTATACTTCAGCCTCAGGATATTGATCCCATAACACCCCAAAATTCAACGAGTTCTTCTTGTAACTATAGTTCTCAGCAGGATGCTGATGACGCCTTTGCAAGTTGGTTAGATCATCAACAACAGCTAATCACCGCAAGTATCATCAATGAAGGATGTGATCCGCAGATAAGTGTGTCTTCCGCTATGGCGCCAGCATATGATCATGGCGGCATAACCACAGTCCACTGGACTTTAAGTGATTCATGTATATCTGATATAACGGTAGAAGCTCAATTTGAAATTCTTCCTTTTAATGACATATCACCAGAGATGCCTAATGATACGATTGTCTTCTCTTGTGGCCTAATGGATCAAACAGCTGTTGAGATGCTGTTCGCTGAATGGATCGAAATGCAAAATGCACGAATAAATATGAGTATTGATCAGGAAGGATGTAATCCTCTACTCGATCTCATATATGATGATTCTCCAGAACTCTGTCTCGGTGGCGAGAGCAGAGTATCCTGGGTGATATCAGACATTCATTATGGTCCTGATACCTTAGAAGCACTTTTTACATTGACAAAGCCTAATACGCTTTCTATAGGTGCTATTCAAGATACTATCGTCACTCCATGTGATTTTGTGGATCAAGAAAGCTTAGATAGTCTTTTTGTTAGTTGGCTTGAGCGTCAAAAGACAATTATTGAAGAAGATATTATAGATAGTGGTTGTGCCCCTATAATATCGGGAGGAAATGGTACCTCACCTCTACTTATGGAAGGAGGTAGTACAGTGGTCACGTGGTTCATAGAGGACCTCTGTGATACAATAGAGAGATCTGCGACTTTTATCGTGGCTATACCAGATACTATTTCATTCCCTGATTTAATTGATACTTTTCTTATGGCCTGTAGTATTGAGGACCAGGATGAGCTATTAGTTAGATTTAATTCATGGATATCGACTCAGACGCAATCTCTTCTCAACCATTTGGACGGTATGGGATGTGAACCCTTCGTAGAGATAAAAAGCCACCAGTTTCCAGATTTTTGCTCTGAAGGAGTCATCACTGCCGTCTGGCAGGTAGCAGATTTATTTGTCGACACAACTGATATTAGTGCAACATTTGAGCTTTTGCCAAGTCCCCAAATGGTTTGTAACTCACCTGCAGAAGTGGTGCTTCCGTTCTGTTCAGCGCCTGATGACTTCGCTTTATGGATCAGTGAGTTTTCTGTAAGCGGAGGTTGTTCTCCATCGATATCATACGATGTCATAGTAGATAGTGATACTACTTTTTCTATTTCTGTCCTAAGTGCTATTGAAGAGCCCGCTTTATGTGGATCTGTTATTGAGATTATCCAGAGAGCTGTAGATGATTGTCAGG
>CAYYBR010000229.1:0-6884 GCA_964470035.1 uncultured Saprospiraceae bacterium | reverse complement strand
TACATAGTCACTAAGTCTTTTATCATCAAAAATATTATCAACTTGTGCAAAGAGGCGATTACTGATTGCTCTAGGATTAGGCCTATCGGCTCCGTTTACAGTAGAAATACCGTCTGAAAATCTTGGTGCTGTAAGTTGAAATAATTCTGTGCCCTCAGCTCCCCACTCCGGATTACTACTGTTATTCTGCACACCGTCTATAGTCCTTATGTCCTGAGAAAATCCTAATCCTGGAAATAATAAAACTAATGTGAAAAAGTAGATGATTCTGGCCTTCATAGTTTTGGAGTATAAAGAAGTTATCCTAGCTAGCAAATATAGACATATTGAGGCTAGCGCTATGTTAAAAGAGGTCAATTTGATATGTTAATGATATACTCTAACTTCCTTTCATTCTTATACTGTAAATTGTATACACTTCATATTATCAGACCTATATACATTATCATATATACTAATACGTCATCTCTAAGATTACTCCCTTTCGCATTGACCAATACCCCCACAGTAAGATGCCTCTTACAAGAAGCATAGCCATAAGGGCATACCAGATAGGGTTCGAGACATTTCCCTCGAGGGAAATAGAAATTGTAATAAATAGGGTTAGACTAAGTAGCATGGTATCCCGCATAATTTTGGTCTGGGTAAGGCCAATAAAAACTCCGTCCCAGATATAGCACCAAATAGCGATAACAGGTAAGGCACTGAGCCAGAATCTATAATGGCCGACTGCACTGATGATCACTGGATCATCTGAAAAGACTCTTGAGATATCGACACTGAAGCCAAGGAATAGGGCTGAATACATAATGGCCATACCTACGGCCAGCTTAAAAGAAGATGAGATCGTGGCAAGTATCGCATCAGGTTCTCTTCTTCCTTTGGCGTTTCCTATAAGAATCTCTGTGGCATGAGCAAATCCGTCGATGCCATATGATAGCCAGCTCAAGAACTGAAGAAGGACGACATTAACACCCAATATGACTGCGCCCTGCGCGCTACTTTGTCTATAGAAAAATGCAAAGGAAAGCGTCAGAGCTAGAGTACGTATGAACAAATCAGAGTTAATACGAAGAAACTCTCGTAGCCCTCTCAGCTGAGGGAGGGGTATGCGCTTAAGTTTGTACTTGCTTCTTATGTTAAACAGCAAAATGGCTATACCTATGTATTCTGCTATGATCGTACCATATGCAGCTCCAACCATGCCCCAATCTTCAAAAACGACTAAATAATAACTGACGATAATATTAATCAGGTTGATGTAAAGAGTCACAAGTAAAGGGGTTACGGTATCCTTTTTACCAAATAACCACCCAATCAGGGCATATGTACAAAGAGTGGCAGGTGCACCAAAAACCCTGATTGAAAAATACTCTCTTACAAGAGAGATATGATCTGCACTGATACCTAGAAGAGCAATGGAAGAAGAAAAAATCATCTGCTGAAAGACTAATATCAGAACGGAGATCAGTAACCCAAGAAAGAGTGACCTAGACAGTATCTGATGCACTTCCGAGTCTCGCCCAGCTCCAGAAGCCTGTGCCACCATACCCGTGGTGCCCATCCTCAGAAAACCAAAGCTCCAGAAGAAAAAATTAAAGATCATCGTTGCTAGACCTATCGCTCCCAGATGATTTACTGATAGGTGCCCCATCAAAGCAACATCTACACTTGATAAAAGCGGTATAGAAATATTACTTAAGATATTAGGTATGGCAAGCCTGATAAGATCTCGATGCATGAAATATCAAAGGGTTATATATGCAAGGCTTTTTGCTACGTTAATTGATAAGGTGGCTAGATTATTCCGTAAGAAGCAAAGATGATTATAGAAAAATTAAGATTTTGCAGTTGATGAGCAAAAACAGGCTCCGTTATATACTTCATGAATTCTACTATCTCTTGACGAACAAAAGATTTATTCTCAATATCCTTGGCATCATTGCTTTTTTAGCGATTGTACTCTTTGCCGTTTTTGCTTGGCTTCGTTCCTACACTAATCATGGCCAAAAATTAGAACTTCCAAGCTACTTAGATCAAGGCATCCAATCTGCCATGGAGGATGCTGAAGCCAGGTCATTCAAGATCATCGTGATCGACTCTGTTCATATAGTAGGCAAAGAAGGCGGCATAGTTCAAATACAGAATCCCCCTGGTGGATCTCTAGTAAAAGAAAATAGGAAGATCTATGCGACTATTACAAAGTATAGTGCTGACAAGGTCAATATCGATGACATGAGATTTTTTGGAGAAGACTTTGATCAGGTCAATGCACAACTTAAGACCAGAAGTATACGGTCAGTCATTAAATCTAAACAGTTTGACCAGTTGACTCAAAACTCGGTGTTGGAAGTCTGGTATAGAGGAGAAAAGGTCATAGATAGAAGAAGAGACGCTAAAGGGCTCGTGGTAGACAAAGGAGATACACTTGAGTTTGTGATAAGCAGCAGTCAAGGAGGGTCTAGCAGAGTGCCTAACCTGGTTGGAAAAAAAGTGAGTGTTGCTGATTTTATGCTTAAACCTGAGGGGCTCGGACTAGCAGTAGAATATGATGATGGAGGACCACTCCCAAAGAATCTAGAAGGTGATGCTGTTATCATAGATCAATATCCATCTGAAGGCACCACACTTCCTAGGGGAAGTACAATCACTCTGAAAGTGAGGAAGCCACTTTAGGACTTGACTGTCCTGCTCTTATCAGGTAGACTCCTATCAAGATAAAGATCATACTAAGCAAATGCATCCATCCCACAAACTCACCGTCTACAAATCCCCAGATCATAGCAACGATGGGGATCATGTATGCCACACTTGACGCAAAGACTGCACTAGTTTCTTGGACTAATCTGTAAAAGATAACCAAGGCCAATGTAGTACTCATCAATGCCAAAATACTAACAGCTACCAAAGAGGATACTCCATCAGGATGAGTGCTCACAAGGCGAGGTATATCTGTAAAAGGAATACTCATAAACAATGGCAAGCCGAGTAATACGAAAGCAAAGGAACTGAGTTCAACGGGTTTAACATGTTGGAAAAATTCCTTGATAAGGTTGACGTTCGTACCATATAAAACACATCCGATGATTATCAACCCAGCATAAATGAGTGGCACACTTTCTTCCTTATTGATTGGTTGATCTAGCCAGATGAGTGCAGCAGCTCCTAAAAAGCCTATGATCACTCCTATGACTTGTTTTGGCGAAGTGGCATTCTTAAAGAAGAACACACCAACAAGTAAGGCAAATATGGGTGTAATACTATTGAGGATACCACTTGTCGCACTACTCAGTCGGGTCTGGGCAGTAGCATACATCACCGCTGGTATACCACTTCCTGTAAGAGCAATAATGACGTAAAACCACCAGCGGTGCCACTCAAGTCTTCTTATTCTGAGAACAAAGAAGGGAAGAAAAGCGATACCAGATATCGATACACGTAACAACGCTACATGCTCCGGTGAAAAGGCTACCAATGCCCTTTTGATCAATATAAATGAGGTGCCCCAGATCACCGAAAGGAAAACTAACGTGATCCAATGCTTCCACTCTGCTGTCATCTACCTTGATTGATTAGCTGCATATGCTTCTACTGCAGACCAAACTCTGAACACATTCTTGTAACAAATCTTGGCAATATCTTCTTCGCTATAGCCTCGTTCAAGAAGTACTTTGATTAAGTTGGGATATGTACTGACATCTTTAAGTCCTGTAGGTAGTGTATCGCCCACACCATCATAATCTGACCCTAAACCAACGTGATCTATACCCGCTATCTGCACTACATGGTCTATATGATTAGCTACCATGTGGACATCTGATAGCAGAACAGGATGGTCTTTTTGGTATTGCTCGATGATCTCCTTAGCTGCTTCATCTGATCTTGATAGTCCTTTCTCTTTCAAGATGGATACTAGTTCGGATCTTGAGGCATTGATTCGGTCAGCTACTTCTTTGTCAAGAAAAGATGAGCCAAAGTTGATTTGTATAACTCCATTCTCTTCTCCTAACTTTCTAATCATAGCATCATCCATATTTCTTTCAAATCCTGGTGTATATTTCCTAGCTGATGAGTGAGAAGCGATAACCGGCACATCTGTAAGCTCCATAACCTGATAAAAGGACTGGTCAGAGACATGTGAGATATCAACCATTATGCCCACACGGTTCATCTCCTTCACTACCTCTTCACCAAAAGGACTCAGTCCCTTCCATGTTCTAGTAGTATCATAGGACGAGTCGCAGATAAGATTATCCTTAGCATGCGTAAGGGTTATATATGAGATGCCACGCTTTTTAAAGTAATCAACAAGTGAGATATCATCTTCTATCCCTGAACCATTTTCCATGCCCATGGGTAAAGCAATCTTCTCAGTCTTGGTGATTCTTTCTACATCTTTGACGCTATGAGCCACCTCAAAGTAAGACGGATGAGCTGAAGCAATTCCTTCTACCATTGTTATGAGACTATCTGCAAGTCTGCGACTAGCACCCCTTTCTTTTTGCAAATCTGAAGGAAGATATATAGACATGAAAGGTGCATCAAGCCCTCCTTCTTTTGCTCTCTTGTAGTCAAAATCGCCATCATCAGTTTCTATAGGTATGCCTAGATACTCTTTGGCCAGCTTGAAATTTTGAATTTTGAGTCTGTATGGGAGATCTACATGACCATCCGTGATTATTAATTCTTGAGCTAGGCGATGAGCTTTTTGATCGAGTGTTTCTTGTGGCTTTTGGTCGGTCGTAATAGATTGCTGAGTACTACAAGAACATACGACGATAGAGAAAAGGAATAGTAATCTGTTTATCATCTGAGTATCTTAATATGTGAAGATGATTTATTTAATTGGATTCTCGCTAAGATACTTAATGAAAGGATCGATATAAACGGACACAAGTTATCTATCAACTATCCCATTATGGTCTTATGATTTTCTATTTTTGCGCGTCGTCAAGAAAGGACCATGACTGAAGTAAAGCTTATATCTGGTAATGCATCAAAATATCTCGCTGAAGAAGTAGCAGAATATTATGGATACGAATTATCACCTGTTGTTGTCAATCGCTTTAGCGATGGAGAAATGCAGCCTGTAATTCAGGATTCTGTGAGAGGTGCATATGTGTTTTTTATACAAAGTACATTCCCTCCTGCTGATAACCTCCTTGAGCTCTTGCTACTGATCGATAGTGCCAGACGTGCATCCGCGGGATATATAACCGCAGTTATCCCCTACTTTGGATATGCACGTCAGGATAGAAAGGATAAGCCTCGAGTGCCTATCTCAGCCAAGCTAATAGCAAAAATGCTCGAAGCAGCTGGCGTTGATAGAGTAGTAACTATGGACTTCCATGCCGAACAGATACAAGGATTTTTTGATATCCCTGTGGATCATCTTAAGAGCAATGCCATCTTCATACCATACCTCAGCAAACTAGATCTAAGCAATGCGATCTTTGCCTCACCTGATGTTGGAGGAGTTAAAAGAGCACGGAGTTATGCTAAGCACTTTAACAAGGGACTTGTCATATGTGATAAAGAAAGAGAGGTAGCTAATCAGGTGAAAGCTATAAGTGTCATAGGAGACGTCACAGATAAAGATGTATTTCTGGTAGATGATCTTGTAGATACAGCTGGCACCCTTTGTAAAGCGGCAGAAGCTATCCTACATGCCGGAGCTAAGAGTGTTCGTGCTATCTGTACCCACCCGGTTTTATCAGGGCCCGCTTATGAGAGAATCGAAGAGTCTGTATTATCAGAGCTCTTAACTACGGATACCATACCTCTTAAAAAAGAAACCTCCAAGATCAAAGTGCTTTCCTGCGCCAAATTATTTGCAAGGGCGATCCGCAATACTCATGAGTATAGATCTATAGCCGCTTTATTCGTCGAATAAAAGATTAGAGACTTCTTGTTCTTCCTCCGTCCACCGGAAGATTTATACCATTGACATAGCTCGCAGAAGGGCTCGCTAACCAGGCAACGGCAGCACCTATCTCCTCCGCTTCCGCAAATCTCCTAAGTGGCACACCCTTGGCTAGTGCCTTTGTCTTCTCCTCATATGTTAGGCCTTGTTGTTTCGCCATCTCTTCGAATAACTCCTTAAATCGCTGAGTATCGGTGAACCCCGGTAAAACATTATTCACAGTGATACCTTGAGGTCCGAGTTCATTGGCCATGGTTTTAGCCCAACTTGCCACAGCTCCTCTAGTTGTATTTGATACACCTAGATTATCCAATGGCGCTTTTACGGATGTAGATATGATATTGATAATCCTACCATATCCTTCTTTTATCATACCCTCTTTAAGTAAACTTACTAGAAGGTGGTTGCAGACCAGATGTTGTTGAAACGCTGATAAAAAATCCTCAGCTCTGGCTTCTAATATCGGGCCTGCAGGGGGGCCACCTGTGTTGTTAACAAGTACGTGATAGTTTCTATGAAGGAGCAAGGTCCTCACCTTTTTATTTAGATCAGCCTGATCAGAAAAGTCAGCAACTATAAAGTCATGATCTTGCTTGTTCTTAAAGTCAAGTTGCATCTCCTTGATGACATCAGACATCAAGTCAGCACTTCGAGATACTAGTGTAACATTGGCCCCAAGGCTTGCTAACTGAATCGCAGAAGCCTTACCGATACCCTTAGATGCCCCACATACTAGAGCATTTTTACCATAGAGGTTAGTATCCAAGTTTATAGATATGCGACGCTACCGTCCTGTACGCTATATACTGCTCCGACTATGCTTATCTCTCCAGCTTGTTCCATCTCTGCTAGTATCGGACTATCCTGTCTCATCTTCTCTATTGTTAACTCTACATTAGTAGCAACTACTTTTTCTACTGTTGCTGATGAGGTATCTCCCGAGCCACCAGTAACTTTATCT
>CAYYBR010000228.1:4922-6938 GCA_964470035.1 uncultured Saprospiraceae bacterium | reverse complement strand
CGGGCCCGGATAACGGTACTAATATTCAGTATGCTCGTAAAGGTGATATTGATATCAATTGGGGGATATATAATCCATCTGAATATTGTGGTACTGAGCAGTTTTTAGTTACTCCATGTTATATCGCTGGCGATAGTGGAGGGGATAGAGAAGTACTGGTGAGATGGAAATATGGAGATGCCGGGTTTGAACCCCAAAGTATGACAGCGATAACTTTAGAACATCAGGCAGGTGCTCTTTGGGGTATTGCCTATTCTCAAAACTCCGGCCTCATATATGCCTCCGCTCTATTAAAAAGACACGTAGGTCTATACGAAGGTCTAGATGGAGGAGGCTTGGATGCGATATTTACTATCGATCCACTTAGTTCTACACCTAATGCTACTCTATGGTTAGAGTTAGAAGATGACCTCGGTATATCTGTTGGTACTATTGCCAGCAATGCTGATAGAGGACTTGAGACGATACCTCAGCACGACGTAGAAGCATTTGATAAGGCAGGTAAAGTAGGTATAGGCGATATCGAATATGATAAAGAAGACAGCATTCTATATGTCATGAATTTATTTGAGAAGGCCGTTCATGCCATACATGTACCTACAAAGACTCTTTTAGCTACATATGATGTGCCAGATCCAGGATGTACTGATGGTAATTTCCGGCCTTGGGCACTTGGATTGAGAGAAGGCGTCTTATATGTTGGTTCTGTATGTGATGGAAGTACCAATGCACTTCCTTCTCCACCTGATATTACTAATACTACAGGAAGGGATGACCTTCAGGCCTTTGTATATGAATTAAGCAGTGGTGTCTTAAGTGAGGTTATGTCTTTTTCCTTAGACTACTCAAGAGAGCCTAGCTTTCAGTATGGAGGTAATTGTAACCAGAGCACGGGGTGGTACCCGTGGACTGCAGAGATGCCGATGCCTTGTCAGGATAATAACATAGGATATCCTCAACCCATCCTCTCGGATATTGAGTGGGATGATGAAGGCGATATATTATTAGGTTTTATAGATAGAACGGGACTTCAGGTCGGATCAGCTAATTATGGAATAAACGAGTCTGATGTAAGCAACCTTTATTCGGTATATGGCGCTGGTGATATTTTACACGGTTGTAATAACGGAGATGGAACTTGGTCTATAGAAGAAGATGGAACCACGTGTGAGAATGCTAATGGAGAAGCCCTTGGTGGTGTCAATGTTACCTATAAGGAGGTAGCCAGCGGCATACCTGATCAGCCCGGAGAATTTTTTGTTGGAGATTTCTTTTCTGATGGAGGTAATCTTTTGGGAGGAAATTGGTTTCCAGGCCATGGAGAAATCTCGCTTGGAGGACTTGCAGTATTACCTGGTGCTGGAGAAGTGGTGCTTACTGCTTATGATCCAGTCACAGGAGCAGGGGCGCGATTTAATCGTGGAGGTGTCATCAAGTTAAGTACAACTACTGGTCGAAGAACCGTACAAGGTTTTGAATTATATGACTCAGGTAGTGATCCTTTGACCTTTGGGAAGGGCCAGGGGCTTGGTGACTTAGAACTAGTATGCGACAAACCACAAATAGAAATAGGAAATATCGTCTGGAGCGATACAGACGAGGATGGTATTCAAGATCCTGAAGAACCTGCGATAGAAGGTGTCGAGGTACAGTTATATAAGGATTCTACTCTTTTAGCTTCCTATACAACTTCATCCGATGGCACTTGGTATTTTAGCTCAGCTTCAGCGAGTGATGTTACGTGGTCAGGAACCGCTCCAGACACTGCGATATATCCGGGTGACGTATATACGATCCGAGTAGATTTAGATCAACCAGCTTTATCTGGACTTACTGCTACCTTGTCAAACATAGATGATGATCTACTTGATAGTGATGGGATACTAGTAGATGGATCTATCGAAATCACGAAAAGCTTTGAGGCCGGATGTATGGATCATTCATTGGACTTTGGTCTTGTAGAAGGTGTAGCCCTGGGTAACCTTGTGTTCATGGATCTCAATAAAGATGGCTCCT
>CAYYBR010000228.1:0-4822 GCA_964470035.1 uncultured Saprospiraceae bacterium | reverse complement strand
GATGGTGATCTTGCCGATGCTAATGTCAATCTGACAATAGATTTTGGATTCGAATCGGAAGGTGTAGCCCTGGGTAACCTTGTGTTCATGGATCTCAATAAAGATGGCTCCTACAATAGAAAAATAGATAGAGGTATAGCACAAGTCACTGTAGAACTATATAAAGCTGAAAGTATAATAGGTCTAACAGAGCCATTTAAAACGACAAGGACGGACCTCAATGGTTTTTACGTCTTTGATGCTCTGCCGGTCGGTACATATACCGTATACCTACCTGATCAGTTTGGTCCAGAACAAGCATTGGCAGGACTTCAATCTCTATCAGCCGAAGGAGGAGATGATCAACTAGATGATAATATAGGAGAGAATGGAAAAAATACACTTGTTAATGGAGGAATAGCATCAACACCTATAGCTTTATCTCATGATGATGAGCCTATAGAAGAAACTGGAGCTGGAGC
Organism: uncultured Saprospiraceae bacterium; assembly: GCA_964470035.1. Lineage (GTDB taxonomy): Bacteria > Bacteroidota > Bacteroidia > Chitinophagales > Saprospiraceae > JAJRXG01. The sequence goes on along the minus strand of CAYYBR010000228.1, from coordinate 4,361 downwards.
ATACCTAGGTACTTTGGATGATAACCACGTAGACTTTACGATAGATTTTGGTTTTGAACTAGAGAAAGTGGCGATAGGCAACTTGGTATGGATGGATAATAATGATGATGATATGTTCGAAGAGGACATAGATATGGCACTTGCTGAGGTGATCGTTCATCTTTACAAAGAAGGAGATACGGTAGGTATACATCTGCCAGTAGCCGCAGACACGACAGATGCAAATGGAATTTATCTATTTGATCAGATAGATGCGGGAGCATATTATGTGCATATTCCGGCAAGCGAATTTGCAGATGGTGAACCTTTAGAAAATAAGCAATCTATCAAAGGTTATGGAGGTGATGATAGCAACGATGATGACACTGATGAAAATGGTCTAGACAGTATCCTGACTTCGGGTGGAGTCAGCAGCGTTGTCATAGATCTTTACCCTGGATTAGAGCCAACAGGAGAAAGTGGTATTGGCTTATACGATGGTGATCTTGCCGATGCTAATGTCAATCTGACAATAGATTTTGGATTCGAATACGAAAGAGTAGCCCTTGGTAATCTAGTCTTCATGGATAATAATTACGATGGCGTCTTTTCCATGTCGGATGATATGGGTGTAGATGATGTTGTAATCGAATTGTATAGAGAAGGAGATACGGCGGGTGTCAGCATACCTATTGCTATAGATACCACAGCTGATGGAGGGCACTACATATTCGATGAGTTGACCCCTAACAAATACTTTGTACATATACCTGCGGATCAATTTGGAGAAGGTGAACCCTTAGAAAATAAAGAAAGCGCAGTTGGTTCTGGAGGGGATGACTTGATGGATGACCACGAAGATGAGAATGGCATAGATACTCTTCAGACTGTACTTGGGATATCCAGTGCTGTGATAGATCTCTTTCCTAATGAAGAACCAACAGAAGAAGGAGGGACTGATTTTTACGAAGGGTCGCTAGATGACGATAATGTTAACCTCTCTGTGGATTTCGGTTTTAGTCTAGAAAGAGTAGCTCTAGGTAACCTCGTCTGGATGGACACGGATTACGATGGTATTTACGAAAGTGATAAGGATATGACTATCGGTGATGTCATCGTCGAACTATATGCAGAAGGTGATACTGTGGGTGTCCAAGATCCAGTAGCCAGAGATACGACGGCGGCTGATGGGATATACCTATTTGAACAGCTGCAAGCAGGAGAGTACTATGTGCATATCCCTGCTAGCGAATTCGCTGAGGGTGAACCACTAGAAGATAAACAATCAAGTAGCGGGGCCGGTGGCGACGATACAGATGATGATAACAGAGACGAAAATGGAATAGATGGAGATCACAGCACTACTGGTATAAGTAGTGTGGTTATCGATCTCTTTCCTAACATGGAGCCGACCGAAGAGTCAGGAGCGGGTGTATATCTAGGTACGTTGGATGATGATAACGTTAACCTGACAGTCGACTTCAGTTTTGAATATGAGCGAGTTGCCATCGGCAATATCGTCTTCATGGACTCAGACTTTGATGGTGTCTATGATGAGGTACAGGATATGGCCATCGATGGAGTTATAGTAGAGTTGTATGAAGAAGGAGATACAGTCGGCGTCAGTACGCCAGTAGCAAGTGATATAACGAGTGGAGGAGGTCACTATCTTTTTGATCAACTCATCGAAGGTGAGTACTTCATACATGTGCCTGCTTCTGAATTTGCTGTGGGCGAACCACTGTTCGAAAAAGAAAGTGTGCCAGGCAATGATGGAGATAGTACGACTGACGATAATGCCGGCGAAAATGGTGTCGATGGTGATCAGATAAACGACGGAGTAAGTACGGGTGTCATAGACCTGTTTCCTAACGAAGAGCCTAAAGATGAAGCAGGTACTAAAAGTTACACAGGCGCGCTCGATGATGATAATGTCAATGAGACTGTCGACCTAGGTTTTAGCTTGGGTAGAGTCGCCGTAGGTAACTATGTCTTCATGGACAATGATGAAGATGGTACCTACTCGACTGGCGATATGGCTTTGCCAAATGTCCCGATTGAATTGTACGATGTTGATTCTATACCTGGAGTCGATGAGCCATTGATGGCGATGACAACTGACCTTAGTGGGTTTTATCTATTTGATGAGTTAATACCAGGTGCTTTCATCGTGCATATCCCAGCATCAGCTTTTGCGGCTTTTGGGCCTCTAGAACACAAGGAGAGTGCGACTCCAGAAGGAGCGGACGACGACTCTGATGATAATCTTGATGAGAATGGTCTCAACACTTTCGTAAATGGCGGGATCTCTTCAGATACTATCCAGTTACTCCCACTGACAGAACCGGAAGGAGAAGCAGGACAAGGTGCATATACTGGAGAACTCGCTGATAGTCACGTGAATATGACGGTAGACTTTGGATTCCAATACGAAAGAGTAGCGGTAGGTAACCTCGTCTGGATGGACCTCAATGCTGACAACAACTATGATGAAGGCATCGACATAGGTATGGATGGAGTCGCAGTAGAGTTATACTCAGCAAGCGATACACCAGGTACGGATGAGCCTATAGCCAGAGATACAACAAGTGGTGGCGGATTTTATTTATTCGATGATCTAATGCCATCTCAGTATGTGGTCTTTATACCAGCTTCAGAACTTGCTAACGGTGGTCCGCTAGCTGGTAAAGAGTCTATGACAGCACAAGGTCAAGACAATTCTGTCGATGACAATGCGGACGAAAACGGACAGAATGTTCTCTTTAACGGAGGTGTAGTTTCTTCTGTCATCGATCTCTTCCCGGGCGCAGAGCCGACTTCCGAATCTGGAGCAGGAGTATATACTGGAGATCTGAATGATGACAATGCTAATATGACTGTGGACTTTGGATTTAGACTCCAAAAAGTAGCTGTAGGTAATTTCGTCTGGATGGATGTCAACTATGATGGCGACTTTGATCCATCAGAAGATATGCCGCTAAGAGATGTGATGGTTCAGCTCTATCCAACCGATTCTATCATCGGCGTAGATGAGCCACTTCAGATGACATTTACTAATAGTTTGGGTTCTTACATCTTCGATCAATTAGACCCCGGAGAGTACGTCATCCACATCCCATCAAGCGAATTTGAAGACGGTGAGCCTCTTGAAGATAAGCAAAGTGCACTGCCTGAAGGTGGTGATGATAGTAATGACGACGGTACTGATGAAAACGGTCAGAACACTTTCGTAAATGGAGGCATCTCGTCCGACACCATATTCTTGTTCCCTAATACTGAGCCTACTACAGAAAATGGTGAAGGTATTTACGTCGGAACTTTAGATGACGATAACGTAAACATGACCATCGACTTTGCTTTCGAATTCGAACGAGTAGCGATAGGTAATGTCGTTTTTATGGATGTCGATTATGATGATGTGTATGACCCAAGTATAGATATGGGTATCGATGATGTCATCGTACAACTATACGGAGCGGATGACGAAATAGGTAGTGATGCACCCGTTGCTGTAGATACAACAAGTGACGGTGGCCACTACATCTTTGATGACTTAATAGAGGGCGATTACTTTGTCCATATTCCATCTAGCGAATTTGGTACAGGTGAGCCATTAGAAGATAAAGAAAGTGTCGAAGGTCATGGAAGTGATGATATGACGGATGACCAAACAGATGAAAATGGTATCGATGCAGACCAAACCACTGACGGCATCAGTAGTGCAGTCATTAGTCTATTCCCTGGTGATGAGCCAAGTGATGAAGACGGAGATGCTTCTTATGACGGCATGCTGAATGATGATAACGTCGATGAAACGATTGACTTTGGTTTTGCTTTCGAGCGAGTAGCTATAGGAGATATGGTCTGGATGGATGTCGACTATGATGGCATCTATGATGCAGATACAGACATGGCGATTGCAGATGTTGTGGTCGAGCTATATGCAGCAGGAGACACGCCAGGAGAAGACGATCCAGTGGCAACAGATGAGACAGATGCAAGTGGAGCCTATCTATTTGATGAGCTGATAGAAGGCGAGTACTTCGTGCACATCCCAGCGAGTGAATTTGCAGAAGGTGAGCCACTAGAAGATAAGCAGTCGAGCATAGGAAGTGGAGGCGATGACGCTACAGATCAAGAAGCAGATGAAAATGGAGTGGATGGCGATCATACACTAGATGGTATCAGTAGCGTAGTCTTAGATCTCTTCCCTAATGAAGAGCCATCAGAAGAGTCTACGCAAGAAGACTATGACGGTGATCTCGATGATGATAACGTCAACCTGACTGTCGACTTCGCCTTCGAATACGAGCGAGTAGCGATAGGTAATGTAGTCTTCATGGATACGAACTATGACGGAGTCTACGAAGAAGGCACAGACA
>CAYYBR010000227.1:0-6939 GCA_964470035.1 uncultured Saprospiraceae bacterium | reverse complement strand
ATATAGAAGTGAAGATTAATATGGCTAATAGAATGATTATCAAATTATAACATATATAAAGAATATAAGATATGACTATTGCTGGAAGTCTTATCTCGAGACTTCTGACAAACCATCGAATCTTGCTAGGGTATCACTATCAAAAAAGTGTCATAAGATGGGGTAGTTAGACCTTTTGGGCTCAAACCTCAATGATTAAAACCAATTGTAAAGTTTTTTTGGCATGTATTATGGTGTAATACCCTATATCAAAGTAGTGTGAACTGAGAGCTCGTATGTGCTTTGATTTGCTGAATCAACTGTTAACCAACGTAGTTAAAACCAATGAGAACTCCTCTAATCTCCCTATTAGTGGTGCTCGGAATGTGTATGCACTTAAAGGTCGCAGCACAAGCCGAAGGCCCGTCTTATAATGAACTTAATAAGCTTTTTGCAGAGTTTGAATTACAAAAAGCCCCAACTTCTAACCGAAAGTCAGGTACCACACTGCAGACTCTAGATATTAGGATCAATGCTGGAGAACCTATCACTTTACAACTTGAGAGATCAGCGATTATATCTAGTGATCATAAAGTGGCTCTAGCTACTGGCGATAGATTTGTTCAGTCCAATCTTATAGCCACAACTTATAAAGGTACAGTTACTGGACATGATGAAAGCCATGTAAGGTTAACGATAGAGGAAGATTTCATATACGGATATATAGAACTAGGAAAAGAAAAATACTTCGTAGAACCAGCACATAGGTTTGACCCATCATTGCCTGAAGAGTTTTTACTTATCTATCAGGGATCAAGTGTGAAGGAGCCAAAAAAGATCGTCTGTGCCTCTACACATGCTGCCAATCACAAACAAAAAATGGATCGTGAGCTTAAATCAACAGGTTCATGCCTTATAGCTGACGTGGCCATAGCCATTGACTGGAGTTATGTAGAAGATCATGGAGGAGTAACAGGGGCTATCAATCAGTCTATCGCGGTTCTCAATATGGTGGCAGGGTCCTATGAGAATGTATTTGCAGATGACCTTAGATTTGAGATCTCTGAGCACTTTGTATCAGATTGTAGCACTTGTGATCCATGGACGGCTTCGACAAATGCCAACGTGCTCCTTGATGGTTTTACAGCTTGGGGCCCTAGTGGTTTTGGCAGTCATGACATCGGTCATCTATGGACCAACAGAAACCTCTGTGATAATAACGGGCAGTGCGGAGTTGCCGGGCTAGCTTGGATAGATGCGTTCTGCAGTCCACAGAGATACCTGATACTAGAAGATTTCACCACTACAGCTTGGCAACTTAGAGTGTTAGTTGCACACGAGATGGGACATAGTTTTGGGTCTGGTCATGATGCATCGGGTAGTTCATTTATTATGGCTCCATCTATATCTAATGATACTGAGGACTGGTCTACCACTTCCGTAAATGTTATAAATGCCAATCTTCCGACATTTGCGTGTTTGGAAGAGTGTGTCATAGGCTCTTGTTCTGAGATACTATCTGCTGTAACTCTTGACTGTAATCAGGGAAGTCCAAGTACTTACACCCTTTCGTTGGAAATAAGACATGGTGGCGGGGGTACTTCTTCAGGCTTTGACGTCATCGTAGATGGTCAGAGATATAATCAAGTTTGGGGTGCAAGCCCTCAGATAGTTGAGATCCCTGACCTTGTAGCAGATGGTGCCACAAAATCTGTATCGATCGAAGCCGATGACAACAGTGACATCGGGTGTAGGGGTACAGCTGTATTTGAGGCTCCTTCTTCAAACTGCTCTATACGAATAGTTGAAAATTTTGATAGCTGTAATCTACCTGCAGACTGGACAACAACGAGCACCAATGTATTCACTTGGAACGGCGGTGACCCACTGGTACAATATGAATGGAAGTTTGATGATGCAACTAGAGCATTCTCGAATTATGATGATCAATCTAATGCATCATCACTTCTCACTATCGATGGATCATGTATGGCTTTGATGGATGATGATATCATAAATCATGAGTTATATACAGGTGACGTAGTCCTTACAACTAACTTCTATGATGTTAGTGGCGTGGATACCTTGACTCTGCGATTTGATTACAATTTCCATCCATTTGAAGATGGAGGTAAAGGAGATAACAATAGCTTTTTTCAAGCTGAAGTACATGATGGTACTCAGTGGCATGTAGTTGTATTTGATGATGACAGTACATGTCCATGGTTTGATGTATGGCCTTCTTCTTGCGCAGAAGCTGTTGATATGGATGTTTCGTCGTTTATCAATGACAACTTTGCACTAAGGTTTACATATAGTGATGGTAACAATGCTGCCTGGGCAGGGATGATAGCTCTCGACAATATAGAGATCCTAGGTACTGTAGAGTCTGTAAACTCAGTTAATCCTACATGCGAAGACGTAGTAGTAGTCTCTAATCCGGCCAACCTCACGTCATATGAGGCGAGAAACGCCATTATAACTTCAGTGCCTGTTCATATAGACTCAGAAACTACCTTTTCAGCAACTACAACTGAGATCAATGTAAACTTCGATGTAGAGCTTGGCACAGTCTTCAGCGTTAACAATCAAGGATGCGAATAACTAGAGGTCAAAGTTAAATATTTGCGAAAGCGCCATAATGCTTCCTTTTGAAGAGAAGTACCATCTATGTATAATGTACTTTTGTATTGCTCGTTTAAATCGAGGAACACAGAAACTATAACATGTACTTGCTACAACTTTTCTTTCTTCTTGTCTCAACTACGTCGATACTTTCTCCTCCTAACAAATATGTAAGTCGTACTGGACATCTACATGTAGAGTCGCATAGTAGGTATCTAGATGTCGTGGCTGATAACTATCAGGTTTACTGTGAGATTAACCCTCTTAGTGGACAGGTAGTCATCAAAGGTTTGACCAAGTCATTTGAGTTTAAACTAGGCGCTCTTGATAGAGCATTTAACAGTGATCGGTTTAACTTGACTGCCTTCTCCAAGTTTGCCTATGATGGCAGCATAACGAACCCTTTGAGCATCAACTGGGATAAACCAGGATCCTACCCGATCCAAGTAGAGGGATACTTAAAGATGGGTACATATACTAGAAAAACATCTGCAAAGGGATCGATTAAGATAGGTCCCGATGGGTCTATGCGGGCAGAGACATCATTTGTCATGCGCATCGAAGAAGAAAGCATGAATACCATCAATCGCATGATGCGAGAAAAACTACCCTCGATGGTATCCCTGAATGCCGATAATCTGGGCATATCAAGAGATATACAGCTCGAATTAAAAACCAGCATGCGCCCAAGGCGATAATCATCTACAACCCTTATGATCGACAAAATCGTCAAAGTCATAACTGTACTAGTCGCTATAGCGCTACTCGGTTATATCGTTTTTTTAAAGATGCCCGGAGCTTCTGCTTCATCTAAGGACAGTGTAGCGGAGGTTACCGCTTTAGATCTCTATACCGCATATACACAAGATGAAAAGAGCGCTCAAGGCAAATATCTAGGTCAGGCAGTAGAAATCTCAGGTGCCATCTATGACAAGTATGAGGACGAAACTGGTGCTCCCGTGGTCCTACTTGGTCCCGAAGATGCGGATCCTTATGCTCTTATAACACTTGAGTCAAGTGAGAAAAAGTCGCTCAACACCTATAATATCGGAGATCCTATCACCATAAAGGCCATCTGTACCGGTATTTTACTCGAAGTAACACTGAATAAAGGACTGATACTTTAACATTTCGAGTCCCAAAATCCGAGTTTTTGGCTTAATTCTTGGAAGAATTAGATGTAAGCCCTATACTACCACCGTTTTCTGTGGCTTACATTTGCTTGAGATGTCTGTAATATGGCCAAAATCCCAACTTTTAGGGATTGGTAGGCAATAGTTTATTGATATCTTTGGAGAACAGAATAAAGAAAAAATTTATTTACCCCTGAGAGATCGGGAAAACGTGAAAATTAAAGAACAATGAAAAAAATAATTACACTTTTAGTCTTTTGCTTTGCAGGGGGCATGGTTATGGCTCAGACACCGGCCTTGAAGGTGGCAGAAAATGGGAATGTAGGAATTGGTGTATCTGACCCTTCCGCTTCACTCCATGTCAGAGGGTCAGGAGCTGCGTTTGAACCATCTGCAGGTACTACAGTGAATTTTCAAGGAATAAATGAAGATCTCAGATTTCAATTTCAAAGTTGGTTGAATACGACTCAAAGTTGGTCATATTTTACGCTTTTTGGGAGTGAAGAATCCATCAATGCTGGAGCAAGAAGAGGAGAAGTTGGCTTTTTTGGTCAGTATCACCAATTTAACGTAGGTGTTACCGGTGGTTCTGATGGAGGTTCAACGCCATTTGGGTCAGCTGCTATGAGAATCACGTCAGATGCAAAATTAGCTGTCGGTGGAACAAGTGTTCCCGCTGCGCATATCGCAAGCTTTAATGGTACTATTTTAGTTAATGGAACAACAGTTGGTTCTGATAGAAAATTAAAGAGTAACATTAGAGAATTCAACTATGGACTAAATGAGGTTCTAAGAATGGCCCCAAGATTTTATAACTATAATGGAGATATAGTTGCAAATGATGGCATTAAAGCTGGTATCATAGCTCAAGAATTTCAGAAAATAATTCCAGAGGCAGTGGTAGAAGTAGACTATCAAAAACACGATGCTAACAACTTAGTGATAGATGAGGGATCGTACTTAGCTGTTAATACGGACATGATCAGATATGCTCTTGTTAATGCAGTTCAGGAACAGCAAGATATGATTGACGACCTAAGAAAAGAAAATGAAGAATTAAGAGAGCTAATTACTTCTATTGCTGACAGGTTGGAAAATACAGATCAGTCATCTACATCAGCTACTTTGACAGGTAATGAAAAAATAGCAAGTTTGGAACAGAACAATCCAAATCCGTTCACTAATCAAACTTCTATCTCTTACTTTGTACCTTCGAATGCACAATCAGCTTCTATAGCGATTACTTCAGCAACTGGACAAATACTTAAGACCGTAAGCATATCAGATAGAGGACAAGGAGTTCTTGACCTTAAAGCTGATAACCTTCCACAAGGAACATATCAATACACTCTTGTAGTAGACGGCAAGACAGTAAAAACTAACAAAATGATATTAGCTCAATAAACAGAGTTAATAACTAATATATAAAAGGGCAATATCCGATAAGGATGTTGCCCTTTTCTTTTATACAGTCCCAAGTCTGGTTCTTAAATAAAACCACTCAACTCTTACTCTATGGGTACATACATATACGTCCGTAGAACTAACGGTTATCTAGTCCAAATATAGCCTAGAGGCTCATTTAGTCTTTTGAATTTCCAGCTATGTTAGAATTATTAAATTCACCAATAGACCACTTTCTTCGATTATCTTGATCTGGATTAATGCCTTAGAAAAGAACGAGTATTTCAATCATGTCTTCCCTTCTTATCAGAGTCGAACATTTTTGTAAACCTTCTCTTGGATATGACAACAAAAGGCCTGACTAAAGAATTATGTTAGTCAGCCTAAGTTAGGGCTCATGAATGCAACATTCTTTCTAGATCTGATATCCAAATATAGCGCAGGTGTCAGCATACTGAATCTTAGCAGCTTCTATCATGTCATCATCAAAGTACTCTTTATAATAACCACTCTTCCCCCTATTAACGAATTGCAATCCCTTCTTTTTATAATTTTTCTCACGTGCTTTGATAGAAAAAAGGCCAGGAACTTCATTCTCTAACTCAAACTTTTCTAATTTCTTTAATTCGCTAAATTCGGATAGCTGAACTGCTTTTTCGATTTTATCAATGGATATATCGAAGGACAAGTCAATAGACATTTTACTCAACACATCGATTGGTCTACTTAATAAGTCCTCATATCTAATTATATAGGGCTTAACTTCACTTGAGCTATTCAACCATGACTTAATATGATAATTCCATCCTCCTACTAGATTATCATGTCTTATCTCATACATCCGTTTGTTCGCTTCTTTAACTTCATTTAAGATGAACTTCTTCTGCATAGCTTCTTTATCTAAATTCGAACTACCATGCAGTCTATAATGATTCAACTTTGACACTATAGTATCTAGTGGATGTCGCACAAGTAGTATGGATCTCTTTACTCTATTTAAGTATGGAAGCTCTTCAAAATAAGGAAAGTGTGATTTTACAAACACTTCTTCACCTTTCTCTAACTTAGCTGCAATCAGGTCTAGCCGTTGGTGAATTTCGGGATAAAAAGGCCCCAAAACACTTGATCTTGGAATTTCCCCATAAAAACATGCATACATTATAAATCTGAACCACGTAGCTCCAGATTTAGGATATGATGAAACCAAATTAATCAGTTTACTTTCTGGCATACCACATTAATTGTTCTATTCCTAAAATACCATACTCTTTTGACCATAATAAAGTGACATATACTTTACTAAAACCAATTTCTCTGAGAAGCTCAATTACGTCCCAGCCAAAATGTTGAAAACATAAAACCCCTTTTTTATTAATTGGGTCACCATGATATTCAGGTTCTAGAATATGGAATATTTGACCATTAACCATAGATGCCCTGATCGTTGTCTCAAATTTATTTGGTATAAATGGAGCAGAGAAGATGGCAAAACCATCTTTGTTCAGAATACGATAAATCTCTTTGAGCGCTTTTGCATAATCTGGAATGTGCTCCAACACCTCTAGGCAAACAACCGCATCTAAAGCTCCATCCTCAAACGAACTATTTGTCAAATCTTCATGTCTGACATTATTGACAGTTTCTCCACTGACATATTCTGTTCCAAAGTATTCACTTCCTAACAATTCGTCAGGTTTAATTATATCCTCAAAATAGGAGTATAGTGGAGTTATTCTTTCTGTTAGATAAATTTTCTTCGTTCTTTTTTACTTCTTTTGGAATTATAGTTTTAAAAAAT
>CAYYBR010000226.1:0-7039 GCA_964470035.1 uncultured Saprospiraceae bacterium | reverse complement strand
TAAGCCTAAGGCCCGTAAGAGCTTCCAGTTCTCTAAGCGTTAATTATATCACCCTCATATCTATAAAGAAAGAACAATGTCAAGAGCACAATATCAAGATCTACTTCAAGCAGGGGTTCACTTTGGACACATGCGTAAGAAGTGGAATCCTAAGATGCGTCAGTACATCTTCGCAGAGCGTAAGGGTGTACATATCATAGACCTTAACAGAACTATCGAGTGTATAGACGAAGCAGCTAATGCCGCGAGATCTATCGCCAAATCTGGTCGTAAGATCCTCTTCGTTGCAACTAAGAAGCAAGCTAGAGATATAGTAACCGACGCTGCTAAGAGTGTCAACATGCCTTATGTAACCGATCGATGGTTAGGAGGTATGATGACTAACTTCTCGACGATCAGAAGATCTATCAAGAAGATGCAGAATATCGAGCAGATGCTTGCAGATACTACCCTTACAAGTATAACTAAGAAAGAGAGACTTACACTTGAAAGAGAAAAAATCAAGTTGAATAGAGTACTCGGAGGTATCGCTAATCTCAATAGACTTCCAGCAGCTATGTTCGTAGTTGATATTACCCATGAGCATCTAGCTGTCACTGAAGCTCAAAAGTTGAATATCAGAACACTAGCTATGGTAGATACTAATAGTAACCCTAATCTAGTAGACTTTCCGATACCTGCTAATGACGATGCATCAAAATCTGTTTCTGTTATTACCAACATCATGGTAGGTGCTATCAAAGAAGGTCTTGAAGACCGTAAGAAGGCTAAAGCAGAGCTAGAAACCACATCATAAAATCAGTTTAAACTTTAAACCACATATAAAGATATGAGTATATCTGCCAAAGACGTCAAGCACCTCAGAGACATCACTGGTGCTGGTATGATGGATTGTAAAAAAGCACTTGCAGAGTCCAATGGAGATGTAGAAGGTGCGATCGAAGTACTACGAAAGAAGGGACAGAAGCTGTCGGCTAAGAGAGCTGAACGAGAAGCTAATGAAGGCGTGGTAGTTGCTCTCACTTCACATAACAGAAATAATGGTGTAGTACTCCGCTTAAGTTGCGAGACGGATTTTGTTTCTAAAGGCGAAGGGTTTATCAACCTTGCTCAGGAATTTGCTAAAATCGCTCTTGCCAAGTTGCCTGAAAATCTTGATGACTTACTAGCGCTGCCATATGCTGAAGGTCTTTCTATTGGAGAGAAAGTGACAGAGCAGGTAGGCGTCATCGGAGAGAAGATCGAGATTAAAGAATACGATAAAATCGTCACAGCTGCTGGCGAAGGTCAAGTACTTCCGTACATCCACATGGGATATAGAGCTGGTGTTATCGTTGCTCTTAATCAGGAAGGACCAGCTTTTAAAGAGCCGGGCAAAAATGTGGCGATGCAGATCGCTGCGATGAAGCCTATCGCTGTAGATAAAACTGATGTGCCACAGGAAATTATCGATAAAGAAATAGAGATAGGAAAAGAGCTTGCACGTAACGAAGGCAAGCCAGAAGAAATGTTAGAGAAGATCGCAACAGGTAGACTCAACAAGTTCTTTAAAGAAACAACACTTCTTAATCAAGCTTATGTAAAAGATAGTAAGCTAACTATAGGGAAGTACTTACAAGGATTATCGGATGGACTTACTGTAACTTCATTTAAGCATATTTCACTTGCGTAAATGTTAATATAGTAAAGCCAAAAAGCGGCACCAAGACTAGTTCTTGTGCCGCTTTTTTTATGTCTATCCCTCAAAAGAAAAAAATATCAAAAAGGTGTGACCTCAAATAAAAATGGCGTCTAAATGGTGCTTTTAATGATAAAGCAAGATTTTTTGGTTGATGCAGTGATTGGAGGCCACGTGAGAACGCGGTCTCTTTTTTTATGCCTATCGCTAATCTGAACACATCTGATAGACCTCTTACATCACCTTTATATCAGGGATAAGTAGACCAATTAAAAGCAAATGAATGCTGCGATTCTAGTAGCTTATCGATGAACACCCTTATGGTTCTGACAACTATAATCAGTTGGAGGGAGAATCAATCTGCCCTTATCACATATTTTGAATTCTAAACATATATCTTAGCGTCGATGGCAGTTAAGTACCGGCGACTTCTACTCAAGCTAAGTGGCGAATCCTTGATGGGAGATAAGCCATTCGGTATTTCTGATCAGAAACTTACCCACTATGCTCGCGAGATCAAGAGCATCATGGAGCTTGATGTCGAGCTAGCTATAGTCATAGGTGGCGGAAATATATTTAGAGGATTGGATGCGGCAGAGTCTGGTATCGAGAGAGCCCAGGGAGATTATATGGGGATGCTCGCCACTTGTATCAATGGGCTCGCTCTTCAGAGTGCCCTTGAGTCTCATGGGATGTATACACGTTTAGTGTCAGCCATAGAGATGCGTGAGATAGCTGAGCCATATATACGGCGACGTGCTGTGCGCCATATAGAAAAAGGTAGGATTGTCATCTTTAGTGCAGGTACCGGGAGCCCTTATTTTACCACAGATAGTGCAGCTGCTCTAAGGGCAAATGAGATTAACGCTGATGTTATCTTGAAGGGCACTAGGGTAGATGGTATATATACTGCCGACCCCGAGAAAGATGAGAATGCCGAACTCTTCGAGCGCATTTCTTATCAAGAAGTCATATCTGAACGACTAAAAGTTATGGATATGACAGCCTTTACCATGTGTCATGAAAACGATATGCCTATCGTTGTTTTCAACATCAATACGCCTGGCAATCTCAGAAAGGTTGTTGAAGGAGAGAATGTAGGAACAACTGTGAAGTAATACATCTACTCCTCAGATAGATTCAGACTACTTCTAAATTCTAATGTCTAGGTTTTCGATAACAAATTTACCCACTTGCTCTCCTTGTGCGACACCATAGTCGATGGCTGGACGATAGTGTATGCCTCCATATAATCTGCTCACTGCAGCTTCTTCAGAAGCGTGCTTAAAGGAAGTAAAGCTTCTTATAGGAAGTCCATACTGCACTTCAGTATCATCACTGAAGGAGAAGTTGTCTCCATATATATCTGTGAGCGCCAAGGCTGCTGCACGACTGATGACACTATGTCCACTGGTATGTTCAGGGAAAGGAGGTGTCTGTAGTAGCGGCACCCAGTCTTGATCGATATTTTCATTGATCACCGTCTCTGGTCTGACAAGAACGCTACGATACTTCTCATCCCAACAACTGATGAAGGCATCGAATAATGCTATCGACGTGAGGGCATAGGCTTCTACAGATTTGGAGAAAGTAGCATCTGCTTTTCGGCTAGCTATGCCAGCTATACTCATCCAGTGTCCACCGGGAGTGATCTTCTTAGTGGCATGCATGACATGACCAATCACGTTAAGCGCATAGGGATTACAATCCCAGAAACTGGCTATTTCTTTTTCTTCTTCGGTTGCCTCATTTACGACAGTATACACCTCCATGGCCTCCTTGTAAAATTGGCTGCCCTCCTCTAGGCTGAACTCCGTCGGTGGCAGAGGAACGAACTGTGTAGCACTATCTATGACTAGTGGTCTGATCTCTCGCCAGTGGGGTTCGATACCTTTACCATAACCAGGAGGAGTAGGTTTCCACTCTCTTGGGTTTCTTGTGATAGAATACTCTGGGAAGGTCCTCGTCTGTTTATACATATCACTATCGGACCAGGCGATGATGTGAGCCGCTATCGCTGCTCCATGGTCGAGTGATCTTTTATATACAGCTCCAGATATGCCTGACTCCTGTTGGATCTTTTCATAAGTCTTATCTCGATGCTCATCCATCTGAGCTTCTGAAAAGATAAAGTGCTTACCGGCCGTATAAAAGGCTTCTATGGCTGCTAGAGCGGGGCTATACTCACCTTCTGGTGCTGCAGGTGGTGATGTAAAATCTGTGAGTTGTCCAGCTAGGGTTTTATATGAACTATCGGCTTGCGCCATAGCCTCATAGGCTGCTATACTGGCGTAAGCATAGTTGCGACTTGCTACAGGAGGAGAGAAGATATCATAGACGATGATATCACTAAATTTCTTCTGTGCGTCATGTAGATAGTTTGGGTCAGCGATGACGGATTCGTCATGCGGTGTGTTCTTACAACTACATATGAATATAAGAAGGGTTATGACAGCTAGGTATCTCAACATAAGTACTAATACAACTTCTTAAGTAAAGGTAGTTTCTAATTATTAAGTTTTTCGGATTCGGTTGACTTGTCTTTTTTACTACCCTTGTAGAGATCAAAACGATGGTATTTGCATTGGATAGCACCATTAAAGAGAGTGAGTTTTTTGGATGTACGCAAGCCTACTTGCTTGATGGCCTCTTTGTCTCCACAGAGTATCCATGCCGACCAACCGCTGTATTTCTGCTTTAGCGTATCACCTATGCCCTTATATAAACCTCCGATGTCTGCTTCTTCTAGTCTTTTGCCATATGGAGGATTAGTGATGATCATCCCTTCAGACTCAGGAGGTGCTGCTTCGAAGAAATCCGCTTTTTCTATTGTTATGCTATCGCCCATACCATGGTCATTCACGAGGGAGCGAGTATCTGACATCTGAGCAGCACTCATATCACGACCTACGAGAGTGAGTTGATTATCCTGTACACCTAGTTGTGCATCGCCTTTGATTTTTGACCAAAGCGCTTCATCATAATCAGGCCACGACATAAAGCTAAAGTGAGATCTCTGCAGGCGTGGAGGGATATTATTAGCCAACATATAAGCTTCGGTCAGGATGGTACCAGATCCGCACATGGGGTCTAGTAGTGGAGAAGTTTTATCCCAACCCGACAGCATGACCATACCGGCAGCAAGTACTTCATTAAGTGGTGCTAGACGCTGTCGCTGGCGATATCTCCGCTTGTGTAGGGAGTCGCCAGAACTATCGAGCGATATCGTAAACTCCTTGTCCTTGCAGTGCACATCGATGACGATGTCGGGGCGCTCAACATCTATACTCGGCCTCCTACCTTGATAAGCATCTCTACACTGATCTATGATGGCATCTTTAGTCTTTAGTGCCATATACTGACTGTGCGTAAAGATCTTGGAGTGAACTGTACTATTGATCCTGAAGGTCGTATCTAACTTGATTAGATCTGTCCATCTATGTCTTCTGAGGCGCTTATAAAAAACGGTCTCATTGTGTGCCGTGAACTTCATGATGGGCATCAGAACTCGTAGAGCGGTTCTGGATGACAAGTTGATGGCATATAGTGCCGCCTGATCAGCTTCAAAGGATACTGCCCGATATAGGACCTTTACTTTCTGACCACCTAAGTCCGATATTTCATCCGCTAAGATCTGCTCGAGGCCAGACATGGTCTTAGCTACATATGGCTTGATCACCTACTTCATCAGCTCTTTATCACGAAGCTCGCGACGTAGTATCTTACCTACTGGTGACTTAGGAAGTTCCTTGATGAACTCTACCTGCTTAGGGACTTTATATCCAGTGAGTTGTTCTCTAGCATATGCGATCAACTCATCTTTTTTAAGGGTACTGTCTATAACAGTGACGAAGACTTTTACCACTTCTCCTGACTTGTCATCAGGTACACCGATGGCAGCTACTTCATCTACCTTGTCATGTCTTCCGAGGACGTCTTCGATCTCATTAGGGTAGACATTAAATCCAGATACGAGGATCATGTCCTTCTTGCGATCGACTATCTTAAAGTAACCATCTGGCTCCATCATACCGATGTCTCCGGTATTGAGCCAACCATCGGGCGTGATAGTTTTGGCAGTCGCCTCAGGCTTGTTATAATATCCTTTCATGACTTGTGGTCCTTTCACTTGGATCTCTCCTACTTCTCCTTGAGCTAAGGGGTGACCGTTGTCATCTACTATCCTTACATCCGTCGACGGTACTGGGATGCCTATAGTACCCATGCGGACCGCATCGCGAGGATTGACAGTGACAACAGGAGAGGCCTCTGTCATGCCATAACCTTCGGCTATCTTATTGCCAGTGATTTTTTCCCATTCTTCACCTACCTTCTGTTGTAAGGCAGTTCCTCCGGCATTCGCCATTTTGAAGTTAGAGAAGTCTAGTGCTCGAAAGTCAGGATTATTATTGAGCGCATTGTACAAGGTGTTTACACCTGTCATCCCTGTGAGCTTGAAGTTTTTAAACTCCTTGATCAGAGAGTCTAGATCTCGAGGATTAGTGACGAGTACTGTATGTGCACCATTACCCAGCATCGCCAGGCAGTTACAGCTAAAGGCATATATATGATACATGGGCAGCGGAGAGAGTACGATCTCATCGGCACCATCATTTTCTATGTAAGGATCCCAGAAGGCCTTGATCTGAAGCATATTTGCGATCAAGTTGCGATTAGTAAGCATGGCTCCTTTGCTTACACCTGTTGTGCCTCCTGTGTATTGATGTACGATGACTCGATCAGGCGTATTCTCAAAGCTAGGGAGATCAAATTTCTTTCCTTGCTTAAGTGCTTCCTTGAAGGATACTGTATTAGCTAGTTCGAACTTGGGTACCATGCGCTTGACATGCTTTACAGCAGTATCTACAAGCATGCCTTTGACTGTGCCCAGTAGCTCACCTATCGAGGTGGTGATGATCGTCTTGATCTCCGTCTTGCCTAATATCTTTTCGAGATTAGCCGCAAAGTTTTCTGCTATGATAATCCCTTTTACTCCACTATCGGTAAACTGGTGCTCCATCTCCCTAGGCGTGTACAGAGGATTAGTATTTACGACAGTGATACCTGCTTTCATACACCCAAAGAGGGCGATGGGATACTGAAGAAGATTGGGCATCATGATGGCCACACGATCTCCAGGCTCAAGTCCTCGATGGTTGAGATAGGCGCCAAACTGATCAGAGAGTTTATCGATCTCCTTGTATGACATCGTTTTGCCCATGCAAGAAAAAGCATCGCGCTTGGGGTACTTGTCAAACTTTTCTTTGATAAAATCTACTATCGTAGCATACTGGTCTACATTGATATTAGCGGGTACACCTTGAGGGTAATTTTTGAGCCATATCCGTGAGTCTGTCATAG
>CAYYBR010000225.1:0-7048 GCA_964470035.1 uncultured Saprospiraceae bacterium | reverse complement strand
GGCCCAGGTGGCAACAGGTGGCGCATCTCCTCATCTAATGATAACTGGAATGCGGGTGGAGGTAAATTTCTAATCGGAACTAGCAGTAATACTAACAATGCTAGATTAATTATACAAGGTGATGGTAATGTAGGAGTTGGAGAAATCAATCCTAATGCCACTTTACACATCAAAGATGTGGCTCGACTAACACCTCAAACTTCGGAGCCTGCCTGTGATAATGACTTGATAGGTAGTATATACTTTGATGATAATACTAAGCGACTGAGGATCTGTACGGTTTTGAATGGTCCAAGTAAAACCTTCATTGGTTGGAAAAATCTGCATGACAGTACACCAGATTAATATCTAATAGTCAAATCCCATAAACAGGGGATTGAACCAATTTGATTCTACGATACATTGAGGTATCAATTAGAATAAATATACCACAATAAAAATTATAATTACGGCTATGATAATAGCTTTATCTGTTCTAACAACTTTCGCACAATCTGGGCCAGAAATCAATCCAGATGGAATTATCTTTCCTAGACTAGTTACACCTCCTTTTAGTAATGTTTCTACCAAGGGCCAGATTATTTATAATACTACTCTTTCGAAATTTCAAACTTTTAACGGCACAAGCTGGGTAGATCTGGTGCCTAGTCAAAATGATTCGCCGTCTACGCTAGTTGATGATGATGGCGATTCTATGATAAAGTTTGGCGAAAACTTTACATCACTAGACCCTGATGAGATAATATTTGAGACTGATAATTCTCGGACTCTGCACTTCCAAAAGACAGGAGGAGGTCATACAAGAATTTCATTTCCTACCCCTAGTATTTATATTGGTTTAGGGGCGGGGCTTAGGGCGAGATCTGATGCCAATAACAATATAGCGATTGGTGTGAATGCTGGAAGAGAAAATATAGCTGCAGACAATAATGTATATATAGGCCATGGGGCAGGCAGTCATATTGTAGGAAGCGGCAATGTGACTCTAGGTTATAACGCTGGCCCACCAACAAGGAGCGGTAATTCAATCAATGTTAGTAATCGACTTTATATCAACAACGAAGAAGATAATGACCCTTTGATTTATGGAGAGTTTGATGATGAGATTGTAACCATCAACGGTTCACTAGATGCAGACGACTTAGCAGCTGACAATCTGCGTGTTGCTTCATCTAATCAACCAGTTTTTGCAGATAGTGATGGTAAGCTAACACTAACAAGTGCTTTAAACTGGTATATGATTACTCCTTCAGAATTTAGAACGGATGATTGGAATGGACTAAATTTTGACATGAATGCAGATCGCATGTGTATAGATAGGGATATATCTGAAGTGTATGTTCCACTTCATCTACCACACGGGGTGATCATCGAGCGGATTGTAGTCACTTATCTTGACAATTCATTAGGTAGTTTGCATTTGCGCATGCGGCAGAGTCAACCTACACAAAATATACCTAGTTCAAATATCCCTTGGATATTTGATTCTAGTGGCGAATCTACTAGCCGAAGAGTAAGTAGAAGTACAGATCTGAATATTGATGTTGATAATGAAAATGAACGTCTTTATATTTTCGGCGAGTATAATCCAAATTCCTTTGGTTTTGGTTCTAATGGATGTGTGTATGGTATAGCCATAGGGTATAGGTATAAGTAACTTCATATCTAACAGTGCTGTATGCGAATGTATTTTTTTGAACTGTCAGATTTCGTCCATGCAAAGACAGAATAAGTCCTTACCTTATAAACTATGAGAACCGTTTTTTTTACAGGATTACTACTCTTTGTCGATTATAATATCCAAGCTCAAACCGGCCAAAACGTAGACAGCCTTCAACAAGTCTTATCAGTTGTAACCGAAGATGAAAATCGAGCTAAACTCTATGACGCACTTTCTGATGACCTTGTGTACAGCGATCTATCTCTATCACTCTCTTATGTAGATACTATGATGTTACTGGCGGAAAAATTGAGTGACCAAGAACTGATTAATGCTGCTAATTACAACTACTCGGTCATTTATCGACTCCAAGGAGACTTCAGGAAGGCACTGGAAATGCAAAAGATATATGCACAGGAAATTGAAAAGAGCGATGATCAACTCGCTACAGCCCAAGCATATTATCAGTTAGGTGCTACATCACTAAGGCTAGATGAATATGATAATAGTGCTCAGCACCTTCAAAAGGCACTGAGTCATGCAGAAGAAATGAAGGACCTTTCTTTGGCTTATAGAATCTTGAATGCTCAAGGGGTTTTATTCAAACAATTGGATCAAGGAAATGAAGCATTACAGGCCTATCGTAAGGCGATAAAATACTGTCTTATGGAGGGTGATACAACTTCCTTGCCTATACTCTACAATAGTATTGGTATCCTTTATAAGAACATGGATAGTATGGAGGTGGCTCTTACTTACTTCGAGGATGGCCTTGAGATAGCTGAGAAGACGGGAAATGTGAGTGCTATAGCAACCCATAGTAGAAATATCGGTCTTTATCACCTTGAGAAGGGCGAACTAGATATCGCCGGGACTAATTATAAAAAGGCCCTTGACATCAGACTAAAGATGAATAGCCAGCTGCCTATAGGAGGGTCCTATAGTGATTTGGCAGAAGTCTATCTTCAAAAAGGACTGTTTCCGCAGGCTGAGGAAAATATAATTAAGGCTAAGGACATATTTGATAAGATCGGCGCAACGGTTAGCCAGAACTTTATCAATGAGCAACTTCATCGACTCTATCAAGCAAAGGGCGACTATCAGTTATCTAATCAGTACTTAACCAGTTATTACCATATAAAAGATAGTCTCGAGAACAATGAGCTAAGATCAAAAATCTCCGAATTAGATGTGAAGTATGAATCTTCCAAAAAAGATAATGAAATAGCCAATCAACAGCTTCAAATCAACAATAGCACTTCCCAGAGAAATCTGGCGATTTTTGGTGGTCTAGCTATATTAGGTTTAGCAGGATTTTTATTCTACCGCAATCGTAAAAATCAACATTTAGCGAAAGCGAAAATCGACAATCTCCAAAAACAACAAAAACTACTAGCACTAGACTACATGGTACAGGGACAAGAGGAAGAACGCAAGCGCATAGCACAAGATCTACATGATGGCTTAGGAGGGTTGCTGGCATCTGCTAGGATACAAATACAAAAAGTAGAAAAGGAAATGCAAAAGCTCGGGCAGATGCAGCTTCTTTCAAAGGCTGAGTCGATGATCGACAATGCTCATCAAGAAGTAAGACGGATATCGCATGATATGATGCCTGGGGCATTGATGGATTTGGGATTGATAGATGCAGTAGAGGATCTTGTAGAAAGAATGGGACGGGATCGTGCTATCCGGATCAATCTATCAGTGCCCACTTATGATATCCAAATTAGTGATCAGATATCGATCAACATATACAGGGTCATTCAAGAATTATTGAATAATACGATCAAGCATGCGGAAGCAGAAAAAGTGGTTTTGAATATTTCTGCTACAGAGCGAAAACTCCTGATAGAGTACGAAGACGATGGTGTTGGTTTTGATTATACGGTAGCTAAGATGAAAGATGGTCTAGGGTTGGCTGGTATAGAGTCTAGGGTGGCTTATCTGGGAGGGAGGTGCGAAGTGGTGGGTCAGCAAGAGCAGGGGACGTCTTACAAGATCGAGGTGCCGTTAAAGTCTAATTCTTAGTTCTTGTTTGCCAGCGGGTTTTATACTTGGTGCTTTTGATGATGAGCAGATTACAAAGGTTACAATACACTCATTGAGCCTGTCTGTCAGTGGTAGGCCCGCAGGATCGGTGAGCCGTTGACTCAAATTCTAAAATAACTTGATTGTTAGTAATCAAAAAAATGCAGTGGAATCCAGCTCACCGATTTTTCCGCTTCGCTCCAAGCTCAATGATCTATGATAACTTCTAATAGGCGGGTGTCACTTCCGGGATAAAGCGAGCGAGCTCCAATGTGTCTTCGTGGTACTTTTCTATGCATCAAAGACGTATAGCTATCTAGTTTCCTTTACTTTCAGTACATGATCACTGTGCAAAAGAAGTATCACTTAAAGAGGATTTCCACCAACTCTTGGACAAGACCAACTTTTGTGACAGTGATGTTCTTATGAGAGGATCCTGTTTGCTTTTGATGTTTTGGGATTAGGATCTGATCAAATCCCAGTCTGGCTGCTTCGGCGATCCTTTGTTCTATTCTTGCAACAGGCCTTACCTCACCCGATAAACCTACCTCACCAGTCAAACAGATCTTGCGATCTATAGGGATATCTAGGAGTGACGATATCAAGCTGGCTATAATCGATAAATCTATGGCAGGGTCACTCACTTTGATGCCGCCAGCCATGTTGAGAAAAACGTCATGTTGGCTAAAAAAGAGCTGGCACTTTTTCTCCAGTACTGCAAGAAGCATATTGAGCCGTTTAGCATCAAACCCTGTCGTGGATCTTTGGGGGTGTCCATACACAGATGAGCTTACTAGTGCCTGAGTCTCTATCAGAAGAGGCCTGATCCCTTCAACTGTGGATGCTATACTTGATCCACTTACAGCATCACTTCCCGGGCTTATCAGTAGTTCTGATGGATTAGTCACTGGTAAGAGACCTTTGGATACCATCTCATAGATACCGATCTCATCGGTTGAACCAAATCGATTTTTAATCGTGCGTAAGATCCTATATATGTGATGTCTATCACCTTCAAATTGAAGAACTACATCGACCATGTGCTCTAAAAGTTTTGGACCAGCTAGTGATCCTTCCTTAGTGATGTGACCGATGATAAAAACAGGTGTGTTAGTATCCTTTGCATACTGAATAAGACCTTGTGCAGAAGCCCTAATCTGTGAGATACTTCCAGGGTAGCCTTCTATCTGCCGACTATGAACTGTCTGGATAGAATCGACCAAAAGTATATCAGGCTGTTCTGCTTCGGCATGGTGGAGTATGATCTCTATTTCTGTTTCTGCCAGTACGAGACAATTCTCGGCATTAGGGTGTACACGGTCTGCCCTCATTTTTACTTGATACACACTCTCTTCGCCAGTCACATATAAGACTTTTAGGCCTGATTTACAGGAGAGTTGTAACATCAGTGTTGACTTGCCGATGCCAGGCTGTCCTCCGATAAGAGTCACCGCTCCGGCTACTATGCCCCCTCCCAAGACTCGCTCTAGTTCTTGGTCATACTCTAGAGGTATCCTAGGTACATCTCTTGATTGGACAGATGATAAGACGACAGGGCTTTTCGACGACTTGAGAGGTGTATGTATAGCGTCAGAAGATTCCTTTGACATGACCTCTTCTTCAAGGGTATCCCACTGCTTACAGGATGGACATCGACCTTCCCACTTTACTAATGTAGTACCACAATTAGAGCATACGTATCTTTTTCGGGGTTTTGCCATAGGTGGAGGAAAATGTAATTTATCTGACAGAATAAGAAAATATATGCTTTATTTGCAGTAAGATATGTGTCCTTGAGGATGTGTGTCGTCTTGATATTGTTATTTCGATGGAAATAGCTAACTTGACTAGACAGAGTTATCGGATTTTATCCGAGTGAAAGATATACAAGATTGTTTTCAATTGGTTTTTTGGGGTTATGCAGGGTACTTAGGTACCCTGTTTTTTTTCCATTGAACTGTATCACGCGCATTTGACACACTTATCACTTTGAGGCATCAGCATCAATCTTTTCGGATTGATCTGGCTTCCACACGAAGCACACTCACCAAAGCCCTTATGATATACCTTAGATAGGGCGAGTTGTAGCCTTGACAGCTTTTTCTTTCGGTTTCGTAGACTTGCCTCGACCACACTTTTATTGTTGATAGCGTCCATGCGTGAGATGCGTCCTATAGCATTTTCTGGTGCGACAGGTGCTGCACTCTCTTCGAGATCTATGATCTCTTTCTTGAGTTTTTTAATCATCAATTTGATTTCTTTCTCAAGATTTTTCAACTCTTCTTGTATCATTGGGTATAAATCCTTAATTTTCAATTACTTATAGTAACCAACCTTTGAACCATGAGCGAATTTAGATGTACATACTACGATCCTACCATAGGAACACAAACACTCGGGCTTTACCACGGAGAAGACAGTGGTAACGTCGTTATCTATCACAACTCTAACGTATTACTTATCGACTTTAAGGTACATCAACCTAAGTCTTATTCATTTATGGTGAATGAGAACTTGGTAAAATTTGATGTAGTGAAAAACGGCGGCAAGTATGATTATAAGTTTGAGGCTAAACGTATAACAGAGGATGCCATCAGCACAGCAGAGCGATTTATCTCCTTTTTCAGGCGCTCTTTTTCTTATGCTATGGCTGTTTAGTGACGCGCATTTCACAAAGACTTATTGATTAAATAATAGGTAGACCGATCTTAGGTAATACCTACTATTACTTTTCTCATTTTTCTAAGGATATATCTGAGGTGGATATAGTAAGTATGTTGGTTAAGGCCGATTAATATTTACGAAAGTGGACTATGATATGCCTAAGATCTGCTTATTAATTTTTTCACTTCCACCGCCACCAGCAAAATCATCAAAAGTCTTTTTGGTAACCTCTATGATATGCTTTTGGATAAAAGGAGCACCTTCTCTCGCACCTTGTTCAGGGGATTTGATGCAACACTCCCACTCGAGGACTGCCCAACCGTTAAATCCATACTGAGATAACTTGCTGAAGATGGCAGAAAAATCCGTCTGACCATCACCCAGTGATCTAAATCTGCCGGCCCGATCTGCCCAGTCTTGATATCCTCCATAGACGCCTGATTTGCCAGTAGGATTAAACTCGGCGTCCTTCACGTGAAACATCTTGATCTTATCGTGATAAAAATCGATGAACTGCAGATAATCCAACTGCTGTAAAACAAAGTGAGACGGATCATATAGTAGGCAGGCCCGACGATGATTTTTAGTATGCTTCAAAAACATCTCATAGGTGTGTCCATCATGTAGGTCTTCACCTGGATGAATCTCATAACAACAGTTCACCCCCTGATCGCTATAGTGGTTAAGTATAGG
>CAYYBR010000224.1:0-7083 GCA_964470035.1 uncultured Saprospiraceae bacterium | reverse complement strand
ATACTGATCTCCCTCCACCTCGTACAACTACTAGCTTATTGTACAAAATAACCCTACATTTGCGCCGCTAAATTCTATTCATTCACCCTTTCGGGAAATAGTTCTCGAGATACAAACCTGATCCTAAGCCATGGCTGACGATAAAGATCTTGAAGTAAACGAAGAAAATCCAACTCCAGAGACTACTGCAGAAACAGTAGTGGAGACTGCTGCTGAAAAAGTAACAGAGGAAGTGAAAACCGCAAGTGCAGAAGTAACAGCAACTGCGACTGACGGAGCTACAGAAGAAGCGGAGGATGTTATCCTTCCAATAGCCCCTAATCCTGGTCCAGAAGATAGTCCACATGATGACTATGATTGGACCATCGGGAAACAACGTATCAATCGATACACAGACGAAGAAACAGCTCAATTTATCAAGGACTATGAGGCGTCTCTCCAGACATTGGCAGAGAATGTGGTCGTAGTCGGAAAGGTCACTTCATTTAGTGGTGGTGATGTTGTCTTAGACATCAAGCATAAATCTGACGGACTTGTGTCCGCATCAGAATTTAGAGATATGCCTGACCTAGCTGTAGGTGATGAGGTCCATGTGTATGTGGAGCAAACTGAGGATGACAGAGGGCAACTCGTATTATCAAGAAGAAAAGCTAAGCTGCTCAAAGCTTGGGAGAATATCAAAGATTCTTATCAGAATGGCACCATCATAAAAGGTACCATCGTCAGTAAGACCAAAGGAGGTCTGATCGCAGACTGCAGTGGTCTTGAGACATTCTTGCCGGGATCACAGATCGATATCAAGCCGATCGTAGACTATGACTCATATGTCGGTAAGACTATGGAGTTCAAAGTTGTGAAGATCAACGAGGCCATCAAAAATGCTGTCGTATCTCATAAGGCACTGATCGAATCTGATCTTGCAGAACAAAGAGAACACATCATCGCAGGTCTTGAGAAAGGTCAAGTACTAGAAGGTGTGGTTAAGAATATCACGGATTTTGGTGCATTTATGGACTTAGGTGGTGTCGATGGATTATTATATATCACAGACATATCTTGGGGACGTATCAATCATCCTAATGAGATACTCGAACTCAATCAAAAGATCAATGTAGTCGTCCTCGACTTCGATGAGAATAAGAGACGTATCTCTCTTGGTCTAAAGCAACTACAACCTCATCCATGGGATGTATTATCAGCGGATATCGTAGAGGGTTCGGTAGTAAAAGGTCAGATAGTAAATATCGAAGACTATGGAGCTTTCTTGGAAATCATACCGGGTGTCGAAGGATTGATACACGTATCAGAAGTCAACTGGAGCACACAACCAGTTAATGCTCGCGAATTCTTTGACCTAGGTGTAGAATATGAAGCGAAGGTGGTCACCATCGATAGAGAAGAGCGTAAAATGTCGCTCAGTATCAAGCAGCTTTCTGAAGACCCATGGTCTAATATCCTACAGAAGTTCCCTGTTGGCAGCAAGCATAGCGGTGAGGTGAAGAATCTTACTCCTTATGGTGTATTTGTAGAACTAGAAGAAGGTATAGGAGGTATGATACATATCTCTGACCTATCATGGACGAAGAGATTTAATCATCCGTCAGAGTATACAAAGGTCGGTACGAACATAGATATCACGATACTAGATATAGATCTTGAGGACAGAAAATTGTCTCTAGGTCACAAGCAGCTTGAAGAGAACCCTTGGGATACATTTGAGAATGTCTTCCCTGTTGGATCTTACCACGATGTAACTATCATCCGCAAAGACGACAGAGGGGCGATAGTTCAGTTGCCTTATGGACTGGAGGCATATGCTCCTATCCGACATATCAAAAAAGAAGATAATAGCGCAGCTGAGGTGGATGAGTCTTTAACTGTAAAAATCATCGAATTCAATAGAGACGACAAGCGTATAGTGGTCTCGCATAGCAGATATATCGATGATATCAAGAGAAAGGCCGATGATGAAGTACGTAAAGCTAGAGGAGAGGAAGTCCGTGAGACGCGTAGATCTATCACTAGTCAGAAGTCAAAGCTTGAGAAAACAACTCTCGGGGAGCTTGATGTATTCTCACAGTTAAAAGATCAACTGAAAGCTCAGGAAGAGGCAGCTCCAGCACCAGAGCCTGTTGTAGAAGAGGCTCCTGCGGTTGTAGAAGAAGCTCCTGCACCAGAGCCCGTTGTGGAAGAAGCTCCTGCGGTTGTAGAAGAAGCTCCAGCACCAGAGCCTGTTGTAGAAGAAGCTCCTGCAGTTGTAGAAGAAACAGCTCCAGCTGTAGAAGAAACGCCGGAAGCAGTTGTGGAAGAGAAGAAGGACGCAGAGGCAGGATCTAAACCAGACGATCTTAGGAAGATCGAAGGTATAGGGCCAAAGATCGCAGAGAAGATGAATGAAGCTGGCATCATGACGTTTGCTGATATGGCTGATGCATCAGTGGAGAGGCTACAAGAGATCTTGGATGCCGCTGGACCTCGATATCGCATACATAATCCTGGTTCTTGGCCAAAGCAAGCAGGTCTTGCAGCAGCTGGCAATTGGGATGAACTGAAAAAACTTCAGGATGAACTGGATGGTGGTAAGTAATTACCACTGATAAATATTTGAGAGAGCCTCTGGTGTTGATAACCAGAGGCTTTTTTTATGGTTCCGTGTTTTGTCGTGATTCAGAGTGATCAGACGATTGATGGTTACAAGTAGACTTGATGCTTACATATCTATTTGCTAGACTGTCTTCTGAGAAATCGCAGATCTTTCATTGCTCTCTTTTTTGAGATATTGGAGCTATAGCTACATATGTCAGTATACCAACCATGTGACTCAGACCCGTAGGGGATGAGGAGCCATTTGTCTCCGATCTGAGGATGTATACCAGTACTGATCATCTCATTGGATCTGACTATTATAATATCACCTCTTTGACATCCTTTGAACGCTTCGATTACTTCAAAGTGAAACTTAGTATCGGCATGTACATCTTTGTTATCGTCTCTTGATTTTTCAAGTAACTCACCGACAAATATTATCTCGGATTTTTGGATGCCTTGAGCATCCAAGGGTGATAAAGGAACACAGCAAAAGGGTAGAATAAATGAAAGTATAAACAGCATAGGTCTATTAGGTTGTTAGGATATAGATGCATGATTTACCCAGAATGCAAACTCGTGCTTATTCATAAGAGATTTTCTAGTGAGATAACTAGCATTTGGCAACAACGCGAACACATAAAATGCATGTTTTAGTTGCATAACGTAAAAATACGTTATATACTTGTATCCATAGTTAATACATAGTCATGTCCAAATATCAAAAGCTCACTAAAGCAGAAGAGGAAATCATGCAGATGCTCTGGGATCAACCCGAGGCGCTCACGGTATCTCAGTTGATCCAGCAGATGTCGGAGCCGCATCCACCACACAGTACGATAAGTAGCATCGTACGCATCCTAGAGAAGAAGAGCTTTGTAGATCATAAGACCTATGGAAGGACGCATGTCTACTTTCCAATCATAGATAAAAAGGAATACACGAAGTTTTCCATTTCCAGATTAGTAGGAAACTACTTCGAAGGCTCCATGAATGAGCTAGTGTCTTTTCTCGTCCAAGAGAATGATCTGAGCATAAAAGACCTAGGTCAGATAATCAACAAATTAGAATCTGATAAGGATGAGTAAGCACGCTTCACTTTCGTAAATATTTCAACTATGCTCACCTACTTACTCGAAGTCACACTCTGCTGGTTTATCTTCTACAGCATCTTCTTTTTAGCACTGAGGAAGTTAACCTTCTTTAGGGTCAATAGGTGGTTTTTACTTTCTAGTATAGTCGCTGGTTTGTTAATCCCGCAGCTCAGACATGTGGATATAGATGTCTACCAAGAAGAAGTGGCGCAGGTAGCACCTATCGTATATGTGATCAAAGATGCTCCTGCCCAGATATCTCATGTTGTGACGGAGCAAGTAGAGAAGACGAGTTTTGATTGGTCCATAGTGTTGTGGTCATTCTACTTGATTGGATTAGCGTTTTTCTTGTTCAGATTTGTGAAAGGTCTAGTAGCTATCCGAAGTTTATATAATGACGGAGTAAAAACAAAGACTCATAACTATACTCTGGTATCTACACTAGAGGATCACTTGCCTTTTTCATTTTTTAGTTATGTCTTCATCAGTGACCAAGTTGAGCTACAAGATGAGTATCAACATGTGATCGAACATGAGCTTTCACATGTAGAGGGAAGACATAGCCTAGATGTAATTTTTCTAGAGATCATCAATTGCATCTTTTGGTTTAACCCGATGATCTATCTCTATAAGACCGCTCTTCGCCAGACGCATGAGTATCTTGCTGATGAAGCCGTCCTGTCACATACTTCTAGAAAGAAGTATGGCACCTTATTACTCAAGCAATCACTGTCCGGATTACAGATTGCCTTGACTCATCAATTTTTTCATTCACACATCAAAAAAAGAATAAACATGATGTATCAAAAGAAATCCGGACGATCGGCTTGGTTAAAGTACGCTTTGGCCTTGCCGGTTTTATTATTGCTTTTTATCATTTTCTCAGGGTATAGTCAAAGTGTTGACTTGGATGTAAAGGACAATATTCCTGCCGAGGAGTTACTAGAAAGAATGCAGATGGCATTGTATCCTGATTTTCCAAATAAGGATAAGATGGAAGAAAATGATCTTCTTACAACTTATAATAATATCAGGGCAGAGTACTGGGAACAGCCTCAAGAGTTTTTAGAAGTGAAGGCTTTGTTTGTTTCTTTTCTTGAGGACAGCGATTTAAATTACAGGGAAGATGTATATGGGTATATCAATAGTATAGGGCCTAAAAAAGATAGCGACACCTATTTCTTTTCTAAAGAAGATTTCCTGAAGGATTTGGCTGGTGACCTGGAAACATGGGATTATACATTGCCTGGTAACTGGCGAAGTCTCAAACCAGTGGTTACTGTACAAGGAAAGAGACTATATCAAGATGTAGACTACTTTATCGATACCGATAATGGAATGCTCTCAGTTGTCAATGGGGAGTATTTAAAACCTGGAATTCCGATTCGTGTAGAATTTGAGGATTTTCCTAATCCTTTGAGTGGATTAGAGAATGACTTAGGGGCCAGAGATCGTGATGGGGATAGTTTAGAACTGAACAATACTACATCGATAAATGATGACGTAACTAGGTTGAAATATCGAGATGCCCTGCCAGCTGAATTGAAAGATAATGTGTCAACAAAATATTTCGCGGATACAGAATGGATTCACAAAAATGAAGCGGAGGAAGTAGATGTAAGTCAGAAGCAGGCAAATCATGAAGTAGACCTATATGAGATAAATCTATCTGGTGAGGTGAGATTTTATAAAGATGGGATGGTAGTAGATAATGATAAACTAGTAAAGTTTAACAATGATGCGAATACAAGTGAACTACCACTGGCAATTTGGTCAGAAGGTCTGAATGAAGGCGAGGAATTTGTTACTTCTGATCGAGTCTTTTATTTGCCTCATGAAATTAACTCTGTAAGATCACTGGATGACAATGAGATAGATCTTTTTGAGCTAGTTCATGCTAGAGTGGAAGGTCTTGACTATAAGAGAAAAGATTTTCACTATTACTTGGTTGACTATCCGTTGGAATTGATTGGAGATGTGATGATAAGCGATAAAGGTATCATGACTTTTGATTGGCGTGATAAGAATGTAGACAAGAGTGCTCAGCTCTCTATTGCGTATGTGCCTAAGAATGCTGTGTTTGCGGCAGTAGATCTAACTGAGTCTAGAAGAGAGGAAAAAACTACAATTCAATCTGAAGGAGTCAATGCTAACCATAGACCTAATATAGGCCAAATAGGCTCCATCCCAATCTACCTCAATAACATCAGCAAGAAAGACTATGATAGAATCGCAAAGAACATAGGATTTACTGACCTTTTAGAAGCAGCTCAAAAATCAAAGGTCAAGGGTACAGTAGCCAGCTATCTGAGTGATGTTTTTGTAGATGCCGATACTGGAAAGAAAGTCAAAAAACCTCTACTCATGCTTGATGGTACTCCTCAACCTCGGGCTAGAAAGATCAAGGATCTTAGATTAAGTATGGATGATATCTTATCTATCAAGATGACAAAGCCGGATGCGTCTTTTGATATCATCGCTGATGACTATGGCAGGATACCAAATGGAAAGAATTTTGACGCATTGGTAGAGATCTATACCAAGAGTGCTGTCAAGTATCAACTGAGCCACCTGGCCACTGGTCCACAACCACATCCGTTAGTTGTAGTAGATGGATCGATAGCCAGTACAGAAAAGGCTTCAAAGATCAATCCGGATGATATCGCTCGTATAGAAATTGTGAAAGGTGTTGCGGCTTCTAAGAAATATGGAGAAGAAGGGCTTAATGGGGTAGTTGAAATATCAACTAAGGGTGCTTCCAATGTAGAGAAGGATATAGATAAAAACTATATCTACCCAACCACCGGTGTAGAGATTGAGGCCTCGAACAAGAAGAGAGAAGAGTTTTTAAAGAATTTTGATCCGACCTTCTATGTAGATGGCGAGAAAGTAAGCCAAGCCGAATTTGAACAAGCCCAGGGTGATGAAGATCTTTTGGAAATTAGAGGATATGGTGATGATGACTCCCTAGAAAAGTTTGGTCATAAGGATGCGGTTGAGGTAATTACAAAAAGCGACCGCCCACTTTTCGTAATCGATGGTGTAATTTTAATGGAAAATCTAGGCGATGATCTCGATCCAGAAGATATTAAATCTATAACCGTCTTAAAAGATAAAAAGGCTACTGATAAGTATGGAGAATATGGTCGGGATGGAGTAATCGAGATTGTGACTAAAAGACCGAAGAAAACTTTGAAGAACCTTGCAAAACTATTTAGAATTGACACAATAGTTGTTTTGGATCCTTCAACCTATGAAGAGCGGACTCATAAGTTTGCTTTTCCTAAAGATGACGTCTCTTCAGAACTACGCTTGAATCAAAAGGTTGAGCGAACGATAGTAGATGAAGTTTTAGAATATAGGTCAAGTAACGATGAATTTGAACATACTTATGAGCCTACTA
>CAYYBR010000223.1:0-7117 GCA_964470035.1 uncultured Saprospiraceae bacterium | reverse complement strand
GTCAGTATCCTTGGCATCAGAGGATACATAAAGTGTAGACTCGATAAAGCCAGTTACCTCAGTGTCTTGAGTAAACGGCTCGCTAGTATAGACAAGGATGTCATTTCTGGTTTCCATGATCTGCTGATCAAAAGCACCACCTTGCACGGCATTGCCCGTGCAGCAAACATTTCCTCCGTAGGAAGGGACAGGGTTCATCGGATCATAGACATAGGAGTCTTGTCGATCCGCTTGGGGTGCGTTATCTTGCAGTCTACCGTCACCATAAAGGCTATTAGCACTACCATTACTATTTAGATAGAAAGTCTTCATAGTCGCATTTTGGGGAGGCCATGATTCTGCAGCATTCCACTGATTACTACCCATGGTGTAGTATTGGACCTTTGGGGTATTTTCTTTGAATCCAGTTTCCTTCCCCTTTAGCCACATATCAAACCAAGCATAAATCTGTTCATCATAATTCAACCTTGCATCACCTACTGATCGTTCACCTACTATGGTGTTTTCTGTTGCTCTAGTATATCGGCAGTGCAGGGTAGGCGCTATGACGAAGTACTGATTATCTCTAATCTCGGGATCTGTTGCATTCTCACGGACATGGTTAAAAAGAGCGAGATTTGGACTGATAGATACATCATACCACGAGCCAAACCATAAACTCGGTACACCTAGGTCCATGTCATCGTGATAGAGACCTCCTTCATACCATTGTTTATCATCAGGAAATCTCTTCACCATTTTATCAAAGATCTCTTTCTTTCCATCTACATTTTTTAGGATGTCTTGTATAGGTAGATGTGATAGGGCTTCTGACATATCGATACTCGGGTTTTCAGGTGCTAGATCATAGTATTTTGATATTCTGATTAGGTCTTCCTGTGTTGCTCCTTCAGGTATGCGAGGTTTGTATTTGTCATGCTCTACGCCATAAAGCCACGCAAAGAAGAGCAACTGTTCCGCACCTCCACGATACCAGTTTCCTTGTTCATAGTAGTTGCCGATTCTTCCTACTCCTGCTCCAAAAGATTGAGGTACCATGGCAGCATGAGAAGGGTGATCAAGTGCTGCCACAGCCATCTGCCACTCGGCAGTAGAGGAGCAACCTATTGTCCCGATTTTTCCATTAGACCACGTTTGATCAGCCATCCAAGAGAAGGCATCATATCCATCTGTCAGTGGTGTGCCTAAGATGTCCCACTCTCCTTCAGAAAAATATCTTCCTCGTTCATTTTGAACGACATAAGCATATCCTCTTTTCACTGCGTCGTATGCTCTCTCATAAGTTCGAGTAGATTCTTTCCCATCCCGCCAAGAGTTGAAGTTATATGGGGTGCGAGAAAATATGATCGGCACCTTTTTATCTGTTTTGGGCCGATAGATATCTGTCGCTAACCTGACGCCATCACGCATAGGCATCATGACTTTTTGATCGATCGTGGCTATTTCTTCTAGTTGCGATCTGATGTCGCTTTGCGAGTTGATGTCCTGTGATACGACAAAGATGATAATGAAAACTAAAGGTCTTAGTAAAAGCTTCATAGTTTGGATGCTTAGGTTACATGTAAGATACACTGTAGTTAGCAGAGTAACTACTATGCTATAAGTTATACTTTTCGCTTAGCACTCAGGTCCTTTTGCTCAAGGAAAGCAGCTGATAAAACCACAAAAGACATCGTTATACCAAAAACAGGGAGATAATAACCAAAAAACCGAAAAGCCGATTTTCAGCTGTTCAATCTGTTCATATTTGTATCAGCATCAACAAAAAGTATCTGTTAATATATCAAACCAGAAGAATTATGGTTGACCAGAAATTTGTAATGCGAGAAAACTTTTTGTCAGATGTTTCATCATCTATGGGCCCATCTAATGGAGAAAAATCTACCGAGTGTATAATCGACCAAAACCTTGGCGCTGCGATCAACTACACACGCATCGACATAGACGCTGAATGGAATCACTTTATGTCTAACCTATAGAACAAGAATCTCGTCAGTACTAACCACTTACTATAATCAATTGTTAGGATAGACCCTGACCTATGGGGTTTTTTATGTGCTTTCCCTAGTATCTGATAGGTATAATTTATTTACTAGCTAGTATGCACTCAAATATACCCTTTATGGGTATTGTGTAAATACTTAGATATTTTCAATTTTATGTATCTGTGATAGCTGATAGAATTCTTCTTAGTTACTATAGATATTGAGGTGCGTTGGAACAAATAAGATTGACATGCTGAGCTACTCTTAGTGTGTCAATCTTATTAGAGCACTTCGCAGATTTTACAAAGTTGGATGAGAGCCGAACTATCTTTTGCTCTTGTTCTTCTCAGCATATTTTTTCGATGTTGGCTGACAGTAGCGACACTAATGTTCAATTCTTGAGCCACTTCTTTACTTGATTTGCCTTCAGCTATCAATGCCAATACCTCCTTTTCACGTGGAGATATCAAGTGGTTTTCAGCTTTCTCATCACAATAAAACCGACAGATATGTTTATTGTCCACCATTTTTTCCTGATATACCCAGAACTCATCCTTTTTCATAAGTTCGGATACGTCATAGCTTATACAGATATCCACAGTAGGCATCACGCCTTTCTCGATAACATTGACATGATACTTGGTTAAGCTAGTGCGCGTAGATCCATCCTTGTGTTTAAAGGGTACACCGCCTGATATGTATTTAACCCCATACTTTGTTTTATCGTTATCAGAAGTATGGAAGTCTGCTACGTACTTCGCTATTTTCATATATACAGAGGCGTACACAGGATTATTTCCAAGATTGAAGAACTGGTCGCCATTGACAAATTCTGACTGTGTGAAACCAAAAATCTTCTCGATAGACGAACTCACATATAGACAGCTTAAATCCTTAAATTTCATCAAAGACACGATTCTATCTGAGAAGAGATTCTTGCTATCTAAAAACTCTAGGTGATCTATAATTAATTGATAATCATCCTTCCCATTGTAGTTGAAGATATAGTCCCATTTCTTTTTAAAGTTTTGCTTGCTTTGGTCGTTCAATTTCTTTTTTGACAAGGTCTAGATATAAGGTTTGCAGTGGCCAAAAGGTAAAACAGTTTTTACCTTTACACAATACCCATTTTCCTAGATACTTTTGACGAACTCAGACATTATCGTCATAATACGTACTTGCTATAACCATTTTATTGAATGATCCTGAATTCCAGTATCATCGATGCTACAATTTGACTATTCGCGACCAAATAGATAGAAAGTCATGATAATATTGGAAAATATTGTTAATATGTTCAGATAAATCGGATTATTGCTTATATATTTTCTATATAACGCATTATTAATACTCAGCTCCGATACATCCTTGCCATAGACTATACAATCGGTTGGAACATTTTAAGATTGGCACCCTAGATTTACAGTGTGACAATCTCTTCTATAGCAGCTGGCAATTTCTGATCTTTCTTTGTAGTATGCTACCATACTTTCTGAGACTGTTTGGATCATTGTAAGTTCATTCTTACTTCATATGCGATATCATTATTCTCGGGAAATTGACCAGGTACGATGTAGTGCGCTATTACTTCTTTGGGAGTAATGAAGGTTAGTTTTACATAGCCTTGAGCGCCAATGGCAAATTTTGACCCTTTACCCATCGCGACCTTATTACTCTTAGATCCTGCACCACTAACGATGTAGTATTGATCGTCATTTTCGATGTGTTGTAGGGTATGTTCGTGACCTGATACAATTAAATGACTGCCTTTTCCAACTAGAGATGATGTGAGGCGATTGCGATATGCTTGATATAAGGGGTGATACACATCTTGTTCTGAAACTCGAAGCCTGACTCTATTAAATACATAACCTGTTAAAGGCATAGGGAGATACAGCCATTTAATCTTTTGGGTCAATGGGAAGAGGTCATCATTTAGAGGGAATCTTCCGCCATGATGGGCATAGGTGTAAGGAGGATGATGCGCAGCTATGATCAATGACTTGTCATCATTGTCGCTAATTAGAGATGCTAGTTTATCAAGGAAAGACCCTGGAGATTGTACTTCGCAGACTGATAAATCTCCACCTCTCACCTTTTCGTTTAGGAACCAATGAGTATCCATGAGAACAATGCCTATATCCTCAGCCACCTCATGAATCTGAGGATCACCACAGCCTTTGTCAGGAAGGAAGAAGTTGTCTTGATGGTTTGGATTAGGAGTAAGAGATAGGAAAGAGTCCACTAACATCTCTTGTCTTCTCAGACCTATCCTACCATAGGTATACCAGTCGTGATTGCCAGGGATCACATACTTATATCCTTGATAGTCACTCATTGTTCTGAGTTGAGCCATGAGACGATGATGTCCTTGCGGAAAGTACGGACTAGATGAAGGAGCAAGTCCGACAGGATAAATATTGTCTCCTAACCAGATGATAGCCGAAGATGAGCTCTCTTTATCTAATTTTGATTTGAGATGATCAAGGATAGCTGTGCTCTCCCCAAGAGGTGCATTGCCACCATCTCCGATAAGGTAGACAGTGAAGTACGGATTGTCTACAGATGGGCTTCTTTCCCATTGGCCTTTGTATTTTGGCTTATAGCTGACACAAGAACCTAACAATACTAATGTTGCTAAGAGAGACAGATATATGTTGGAGGTACTGATCATGAGGATAAAGATGCTGAGTTCTAAGCTAGTCCTTTTGTTTTGTTAATTATGTAAGAGTATCCTTCAAAGGTCTTGATTTGTCCTGTCTATTTTTAATTTTCAAAAACAGACAAGCTTGATTGCTAAGTTTTATATCTAGTTGGTATGACCAGTTCGATTAATAAATGAATCTGGAGGCGATATAAATATTCCAAACTTCAGTAGAATACTATTGCCAGGATCTATATCTAATAAGCTCTCTTGGGTCTCTTGTAGTTCAAAGTCACTATTAAAATTAAAATGATATCCAGCTTGTAAGTCAAGCCATAGCCAAGGCACGATCTGTCGTTCTAATTTTAGTACTGATAAAATCTCAGAATGATTGAAGGCAATCGTCCTATTGGCATTATTTTTTTGGTCAAAAGAATAACTCTCACCATTGTAATTAGCACCTAGGACTACTATAGTTTTGGGATCATAGGTATATCTGAGATTGTAAGAGGTAGGAAAGGTAAACTGAAAACCCCAGTGATCGTTGAATGTTTTATTCCAAAAGACAAATGGCAAGACTCGAAATCCTTGATCGCGAAAGTTTTTAGAACCGGCCAGACCAAAGCCCCATTCATTGTCTTCATTCTTTTTGATACCATAGGCTACGGCTCCGCTGTATATGGCGAATTGGCTCGAAAAATCGACTAAGCCTGCATATGATCCATTATACGAAAGATTGAATTTAGCACCTATATAATTATACTCATTAGGCGAAAAAGAAAAGGCGATATCAAAAGTTGTACTCTTAAAGTTTAGATCGTCCGTTGCCCCGATAAGTCCTAGGAAGTCATTGCTTAATTCCTCGATCTCATACTGCTCGGCTTCATGAGAAAATCCGATGATCGTTCTGACTTGTGGGGTTCTGATGATCGGTAGCGCTAATTTTGATCTGAATTTTCTAAATTTTGAATAAGAGGGAAAGGGTTCACTAATTTCACCATTGGGTGTAGTTATTTCTCCAGACCCAAGAAACTGATAGCTGAGTTCTAGGCCTTTAGAACGGGTCTTGTTGCGAACTCCAGGATTGCAGTAACACTTTACATCTAGAG
Organism: uncultured Saprospiraceae bacterium; assembly: GCA_964470035.1. Taxonomy (GTDB): domain Bacteria; phylum Bacteroidota; class Bacteroidia; order Chitinophagales; family Saprospiraceae; genus JAJRXG01. The sequence goes on along the minus strand of CAYYBR010000223.1, from coordinate 1,379 downwards.
AGAACTCATCTGTGTCTTCAAGCAATATGCTCGGCCTCGGTTGGCCTGACATACTCCATAGTATTAAACAGCAAGGTAATAGGCTGATTAGCTTCTTTAGACGAAGATGTGACATAATCCAAAAGTGACAACTGATATGATGATGCCGTAAAGAAATATCAAATAAGACGTTCTGATTAACCTGTACTTATTGGCCAGTTTTACTCCTAGATCATGTATGTCTTTGATTATACTAGGATACAAGGTGTTACCATCTTGCATGGTTTCCATGACAATATCTCTGTACATGTGGGGCTCTATATCGCTGAAATCTTCGAAAGTCATGAGATCTACTGAATCAAAATCGCCGAGAGACTTGTTTTTCTGCCATGCTTTGGGGATGGTTGCTAAAATCGCAAAGGTGATAGACAGGACGCTCGTAAGTGATAGTCCTCCCACACCTAAAATGAGGTGTGGGTCTTCTGACATTCTAGGATACAGAGAACCCAGTACAACAGATATGATGATTGCATTGGCTGTTATAAGGATGTTCGCCTTGGTATCGACGATTTGTAATCGAGTATAAAGATTTTTAGATGCTAGCCTGAACCACGTCTCGATCCCTCTCTCTGGCCTCGATTCGGCCTTGAGCAGCTTCTTCTTGAGACGTTTTAATTCATCTTTATCGATGCCCATGTCTTCCATCAGAAATTGATCGACCTTCTTGTCTTTCTTTTTCTTTTGCTTCGAAGAATTTTGTTCACTCATCTTTTATATGCTATAGGTTAAAACGATAAAGCTCCACCAACTGATATCTGAGTATCATCTTCACCTACGTAATATCCAATCTTAAATCCTATTAGATCCAATGGAGTGATAAAAATACCACCACCTACAGAGGTGTGCCATTCATTGAAGTCATCGTCTTCAAGAAATGCTCTTCCATAGTCAAATGATCCAAAAATGCCGAATCCTGATCTCAAGCCTCCACTACCTTGGAACAATCTAATCCGAAGATCACTGGCATGATATACAATGCCATCACCTGCAAAGCGATTGGTTCTGAATCCTCTCAGACGAGATGGATTAGATAAGTAGTTGGCATGGAAGAACTCGTAGTCACCGAATGTATATGCCCCTCCTATATTAGTAGCAAAAACTACTTTTTGTGTTGTGGTAAAGGGTATATAGGCAGCCACATTAGAAGAAAGGGTCAGATTAGAAAAGTCTGACTCAGAGAGATTTTGCTTGTAATCTGCTCCTATCTTAAAGATATAGCCTCGAGTAGGGTTTGTTGGACTATTCGCTCGATCACTGGTATAATGAAGTCCGAGTCCTGCATATAACTTGCGCCTAAAGTCGTTATCGTTACGACCAGCTTCATCAAAAAAGAAGAAGCG